>NZ_CP073755.1:0-7500 GCF_018255795.1 Exiguobacterium sp. PFWT01
TTTGTTCTCTGGGGATAACCCTAGTTTCTACTATAGAATAGTGTATGTGTATATCGTGTGAATAAGTTTTACCCAACATGTGAGTAAAGGAGGTCTTTCATTGAAGAATGCTCGCGAGATTTGGAGAAATGTCTTATCGGTAATCGAGGAAGAAGAACGAACTCCAAAAGCCAGTTTTGACATGTGGTTGAAATCAACCGAGGGGATATCGTTGATGGGAACGACGCTCGTTGTGTCGGCACCCGCCAGTTTTATCGTCACGTGGTTAGAGCGACAGTATCTATCGCTGTTACAAGATACGGTTGAAGAGATCACAAACAACAAGCTTGAAATTCATTTTATCGAAGAATCTCAAGCACACAAGTATGCTCCAGCGGATGGATCGTCACATGAGTTCATCGCCGTGACAGAAACAAAAGAACAGCCCGTACTATTACCTCCAAAAGAGGAAGGGGATCTTGGTCAACTGAATGACAAATACATTTTCGAGACGTTTGTCATCGGATCGGGGAACCGTTTTGCCCACGCCGCATCACTTGCTGTCGCTGAAGCACCTGCACGCGCCTATAACCCGCTCTTCATTTACGGAGGCGTTGGACTTGGTAAAACACATTTGATGCATGCGATTGGTCATTATGTAAAAGGTCAAAAACCGGGGGCTCGCATTGCCTATGTCTCTTCTGAGAAGTTCACAAATGAATTTATCAATTCGATTCGGGATAATAAGACCGGTGAGTTTCGGAACCGTTATCGAAACATTGATGTACTATTGATTGATGATATTCAGTTTTTAGCAGGGAAAGAACAAACCCAAGAAGAGTTTTTCCACACATTCAATGCATTGCACAACGATCAGAAACAAATCGTGATTTCAAGTGATCGACCACCAAAAGAAATCCCGACGCTAGAGGATCGACTTCGTTCACGCTTTGAATGGGGCCTAATCACAGACATCACACCACCGGACCTTGAGACGCGAATTGCGATTCTTCGCAAAAAAGCGACCGCGGAAGGGCTTGATATCTCGAATGAAGTCATGCTGTATATCGCGAATCAAATCGATACGAACATTCGAGAACTAGAAGGGGCACTGACACGAGTCGTCGCTTATGCAAAACTTGTCGGGCGACCAATCGACCCGGACGTGGCAGCCGAAGCGCTTCATAATATCATGCCTGTCCAGGAAGCGAAGAAAATTGTCATTCGCGATATTCAAGAAGTTGTCGGTCAACACTTCAACATTCAAGTAGAAGAATTGAACTCGAAAAAGCGAACCAAGACGTTGGCATTCCCACGTCAAATCGCAATGTATCTCTCACGGGAGATGACGGAGAGCTCTTTACCAAAAATCGGGGAAGAGTTCGGAGGGCGTGATCACACGACTGTGATTCATGCACATGAAAAAATTAGCACCCTTCTAAAGAACGATGTGGAAATGCAAGAGACGATTCAAACGTTGAAGAAGGCACTTTCTAACTAATGAAGAATTCTCTGTGGATATCCTGTGGATAAACCACCTTAGTTATCCACAAGTTATTCACAGGCGAAATGGCTTAACACGTATGGATTAGGGGACTTATCCCCAGTATCCACAGCCCTTATTACTATTATGACTTAATTAATACTATTATATTATTAGGAAATGGACTCATTTCACCTTAGGAGGAATTATCCACATGCATTTAACGATTCAACGAGATGTATTCATGCAAGCCGTACAAGACGTATCAAAAGCTGTGGCTTCACGAACGACCATTCCAATTTTGACAGGCTTGAAACTTGAGGCACATGCGGATGGCTTAACACTGACAGGAAGTGATACCGAGATTTCGATTGAACGCTTGATTCCAATCGAAGAGGGTGGAATGGAACTCATTCAAATTCAACGTGCTGGAAGCGTCGTGTTGAACGCACGCTTCTTAGGAGAAATTGTGAAGAAGTTACCGACGAACGAGGTCACACTCGAAGTTTCACCGAACTTCATGACGCGCATTGAGTCTGGTCAAGCAGAGTTCCATTTAAACGGTCTTGACCCGGATGAATATCCACGCCTACCTGAACTTGCGAGTGATCGTCGCTTCTATTTGCCGGCTGATCTATTGAAGACCATCATCCGTCAGACGAGCTTCGCTGTTTCTTCACAGGAGACACGTCCCGTATTGACAGGGGTTAATTTCTCAGCAGAGAAGGGCTTCCTTACATGTGTCGCAACCGATAGCCACCGTCTGGCGCTTCGTCGTGCGCGGTTTGAGACAGATAACGATTTGACGTTCCAAAATGTCGTCGTTCCTGGTCGCTCACTCAACGAATTGGCAAAATTACTCGACCGTGAAGAGTTGCCGATTGAAATCGTCTTAACGGACCAACAAATTTTATTCCGCATGAAGAACATCTCATTCTTCTCTCGTTTGTTAGACGGTGCCTATCCAGACACGTCACGTCTCATTCCGGAAGAATATCGCACAGCGGTTCGGATGAATGCGAAAGAGTTCTTACAGGCCATTGACCGTGCATCACTCCTAGCACGTGCCGATCGCAACAACGTCATTAAATTTGTGGCGGAAGATACAACGGCAGTTGAAGTCTCTTCACACTCGCCGGAAGTCGGAAAAGTGTCGGAACGTGTCAGCATCCTGTCGCTTGAAGGAGAAGAACTAAAAATTTCCTTCAACTCAAAATTCGTGATGGACGCGCTCCGCGCACTCGATGCATCTGAAATCGAAATCCAGTTCACGGGTTCGATGCGACCGTTCATTTTACGACCGGTTGAACAAGATAGTGTTCTTCAACTGATTTTGCCAGTCCGCACATCGTAAGCTGCGGGTAGGGATGATGAGGTGTCTTGCCTTGTCATCCCTCTTTTTGCCTTATTCGACGATTTTCGATAAACTAATATGTATGGCGATTTTTTCAGATCAGCATGTGAGAAAGGAAGTGACGACATGGAAAAAGTGTCGATTACAACCGAGTATGTAACGCTCGGACAATTTTTAAAATTAGCAGATATCATCTCAAGTGGGGGACAGGCAAAGTTCTTTTTAGAGGATGTCATGATTAAAGTGAACGGTGAGCAGGACCAACGCCGTGGTCGTAAATTAAGAGATGGAGATACAATCGAAGTCGAAGGCTTCGGGGAATATCAAATCGAGGGAAACTGACGTGCATTTAAAGTCGATCCGATTGCAAAACTATCGCAACTACGAAACCCTCGAGCTAGATTTTTCAGAACAGACGAATGTTCTGATTGGTGAGAACGCCCAAGGAAAAACGAATCTTCTCGAATCGATTTACGTACTTGCGCTCGCAAAATCGCATCGGACGACACAAGACCGTGAGTTAATCGGTTGGGAAGCCGATGCTGCGAGTATCGAAGGACGGATTCATAAACGGACGGGCGAATCGGTGCAGAGTCTCTCTTTTTCTCCTAAAGGCAAGAAAGCAAAGCTCAATCATTTGGAACAACGTCGTCTCAGTGACTATGTCGGCGCATTTAACGTCGTCTTGTTCGCCCCTGAAGACTTAGCCATCGTCAAAGGCAGTCCGCAAGGGAGACGGCGATTTTTAGATATGGAAATCGGTCAGGTCAGTCCGGTGTACTTACACGAGCTCAATCAATACTTGAAGACGTTGAAACAACGGAACGCCTTGTTGAAGCAGTTATCCACAAAAGGTGGCGACGAGACGTTACTCGAAGTATTGACGGACCAATTGATTGAACTTGCCGTAAAAATTGTGATGCGACGCTATCACTTCATCGACCAGCTCGAAAAATGGGCCAATCCCATCCATTCCGGAATCACAAGAGATCTCGAAACACTGACGATTCAATACGTTTCTGACACGTTCCAAAAAGAACGCTTCTCAAAAGAACAGATGTTTGAAACGTATCGTCAAAAGTTTGATAAAATAAGAGAGAACGAACGACGAAGAGGTGTGACCTTGTTCGGTCCACATCGTGACGATTTTGAATTGTATGTCAACAATCGAAACGTTCAAACGTTCGGTTCACAAGGTCAGCAACGAACGGCGGCCTTGTCATTGAAGCTAGCTGAGATTGAATTGATTCATGAAGAAGTAGGCGAATATCCTCTGTTGTTATTAGACGATGTGTTATCTGAGCTTGACGATCATCGCCAAACCCATCTCCTCGATACGATGGGACGGAAGGTACAAACGATTTTGACTACAACAAACATTGACGGGATTGCACATGAGACCATTCAACAAGCTAAAGTGTTTCACGTGAAACAAGGTGAGGTTGAAACGGAGTCTGTGTAATCGTGGCAAGAAGGAACACCAAATCATGTATAGTAGGTGAAAATAACCGATGAGTAATGAAAATGAAAAAGAATTGCAAGCGTACGGCGCCGATCAGATTCAAGTCCTTGAGGGGCTAGAGGCTGTCCGTAAACGTCCAGGGATGTATATCGGTTCCACAAGCTCTCGCGGTCTCCACCATTTGGTATGGGAGATTGTCGATAACTCAATCGATGAGGCGCTCGCTGGTTATTGTGACACGATCACAGTGACGGTCGAGCCAGGGAACTCGATCGTTGTTGAAGACAACGGACGTGGGATTCCGGTCGACGTTCAAAAGAAAACAGGTCGACCTGCCGTTGAAGTTATTTTCACGGTGCTGCACGCAGGTGGTAAGTTCGGCGGTGGCGGATACAAAGTATCAGGTGGTCTTCACGGTGTCGGGGCGTCGGTTGTTAACGCCTTATCGACGAAACTTGAAGTGTTCGTTCGTCGCGATGGAAACGTATATTACCAATCATTCAAACGTGGTGTTCCACAAGGTGAACTCGAAATCGTCGGGACGACCGACACGACAGGGACGACGGTCCGCTTCTTCCCAGACGGGGACATCTTCCAAGAGACACTCGAATATGACTTTGATCTGTTAGCGACACGCTTACGTGAACTCGCCTTCTTGAACAAAGGGTTACGAATCGTGGCTAAAGATGACCGCAGTGACGAGACGATTGAGCGGAACTATCACTATGAGGGCGGAATCAAGTCTTATGTCGAGCACTTGAACCGCTCAAAAGCGTCGATTCATGAAGAGCCTGTATACGTACACGGGACGAAAGACGGAATCGAAGTCGAGATTGCGCTTCAATACAACGAAGGTTTCGCAAGTAACATTTACTCATTTACGAACAACATTCCGACGCATGAAGGTGGGACGCACGAGACTGGATTTAAGACGGCGCTCACTCGTTCAATCAACGACTATGCGAAACGGTTTGGTTTGATGAAAGAAGCCGATGGCAGCCTGTCTGGTGATGACGTCCGTGAAGGGTTGACGGCAATTGTTTCAGTCAAGCACCCGGCGCCTCAGTTTGAAGGACAGACGAAGACAAAACTCGGGAATGCCGATGCGCGTACGGCAACGGATACGTTGTTCAGCGACACGTTCGAGCAGTTCCTACTCGAGAACCCGTCGGTCGGTCGCCTCATCGTCGACAAAGGCTTGATGGCGGCACGTGCGCGCCTTGCTGCGAAACGTGCACGCGAGATGACACGTCGTAAAGGGATTCTCGAAGTCAGTTCATTGCCAGGGAAATTGGCCGACTGTTCGTCAAAAGACGCATCGAAATCTGAACTATACATCGTTGAGGGTGACTCGGCGGGAGGTTCTGCGAAATCTGGACGTGACCGTCACTTCCAAGCCATCCTTCCGATTCGAGGGAAAATCATCAACGTTGAGAAAGCACGTCTCGATAAGATTTTGGCCAACCAAGAAGTCCGGACCATCATCACGGCTCTCGGAACAGGGATTGCCGATGAGTTTGACTTATCGAAAGCACGCTATCACAAACTCATCATCATGACCGATGCCGATGTCGATGGTGCGCACATTCGGACGTTGTTGTTGACGTTCTTCTATCGTTACATGCGCCCACTCGTTGAAAGTGGATATGTCTATATCGCGCAACCACCACTCTATGGTGTGAAGCACGGGAAAGAAACCATCTACGTTCAAAACGACCGTGAGTTGCAGGCGGCGATTGCACAACTTCCTGAAAATGCACGTTATAGCGTTCAACGTTACAAGGGTCTCGGAGAGATGGATCCTGAACAGTTATGGAATACGACGATGAACCCGGAAACGCGTTCGATGCTTCGTGTCGATCTTCAAGATGCGATCGAAGCGGATGAAATCTTCGAAACGCTCATGGGTGACAACGTCGAACCACGCCGTGACTTTATTCAATCTCACGCCCATTACGTGAAGAACCTCGATATTTAATAAGAAGGGTAGGCAATAACGAATGGCAGAACAAGAAAATATCAAGGATATAAATATTAGCCAGGAGATGCGAACGTCGTTCATGGACTACGCGATGAGCGTCATCGTATCACGTGCCCTTCCGGACGTGCGAGATGGATTGAAGCCGGTTCACCGTCGTATTTTATATGCGATGAACGAACTAGGTATTCGCGCGGACAAGCCACATAAGAAGTCGGCGCGTGTCGTCGGGGACGTCATCGGTAAGTACCACCCACACGGTGACTCAGCTGTTTATGAGACGATGGTCCGCATGGCTCAGGACTTCAGCTATCGCTACGAATTAGTCGACGGTCACGGGAACTTCGGTTCAGTCGATGGCGACTCGGCCGCTGCGATGCGTTATACCGAGGCACGTATGTCTAAAATTGCGATGGAACTCGTACGAGACATCGGTAAAAATACGATTGACTATCAACCGAACTTCGACGGTGAAGAAAAAGAACCGGTCGTACTTCCGGCACGTTTCCCGAACTTCCTTGTGAACGGGACGAGCGGGATTGCCGTTGGGATGGCGACGAACGTTCCGCCTCATAACTTGAACGAGGTCATCGACGGTGTACTGGCGCTTTCTCACAACCCGGACATCACGATTGCAGAATTGATGCAACATATCCCGGGTCCTGATTTCCCGACTGCGGGAGAGATTTTGGGACGTAGTGGGATTCGTCGTGCATATGAAACTGGACGCGGATCGATTACGATGCGTGCGAAAGCTGAAATCGAAGTCTTGAAAAATGGCCGTGAACGAATCCTCGTGCACGAGATTCCTTACCAGGTCAACAAAGCGCGTCTCGTTGAGAAGATTGCCGACTTGGTTCGCGACAAGAAAATCGAGGGGATCACGGACTTACGCGATGAATCAGACCGTAACGGGATGCGCATCGTGATTGAAGTTCGCCGCGACGCGAATGCGAGTGTCATCTTGAACAACTTGTATAAGCAAACACCGATGCAAACGACGTTCGGCGTCAACATGCTCGCGCTCGTAGGCGGTCGTCCAAAAACGTTGAACATCAAACAAGCGATCTATTACTACATCGAACACCAAAAAGAGGTCGTACGTCGTCGGACGCAATTCGATTTAGACAAAGCGGAAGCACGTGCCCACATTTTAGAAGGTCTTCGTGTTGCCTTGGATCACTTGGATGAAGTCATCGCCATCATCCGTAGCACACGTACAGGTGACGAGGCTCGTGAAAAGT
>NZ_CP073755.1:12500-32500 GCF_018255795.1 Exiguobacterium sp. PFWT01
AAGCGAGTCTGAACAGGGCGCATCAGTCCGTCGTCGTAGACCCGAAACCAGGTGATCTACCCATGTCCAGGATGAAGGTCAGGTAACACTGACTGGAGGTCCGAACCCACGCACGTTGAAAAGTGCGGGGATGAGGTGTGGGTAGCGGTGAAATGCCAATCGAACCTGGAGATAGCTGGTTCTCTCCGAAATAGCTTTAGGGCTAGCCTCGAGGTGAAGAGTTCTGGAGGTAGAGCACTGATTGGACTAGGGGCCCCCACAGGGTTACCGAATTCAGTCAAACTCCGAATGCCAGCAACTTGTACTCGGGAGTCAGACTGCGAGTGATAAGATCCGTAGTCGAGAGGGAAACAGCCCAGACCATCAGCTAAGGTCCCCAAGTGTATGTTAAGTGGAAAAGGATGTGGCGCTGCACAGACAACTAGGATGTTGGCTTAGAAGCAGCCACCATTCAAAGAGTGCGTAATAGCTCACTAGTCGAGTGGCGCCGCGCCGAAAATGTAACGGGGCTAAACATACCACCGAAGCTATGGATCCCGTAAGGGATGGTAGGAGAGCGTTCCAAGCAGCAGTGAAGCGGTATCGTGAGGAGCCGTGGAGCGCTTGGAAGTGAGAATGCCGGTGTGAGTAGCGAAAAGAGGGGTGAGAATCCCCTCCGTCGAAAGCCTAAGGTTTCCTGAGGAAGGCTCGTCCGCTCAGGGTTAGTCTGGACCTAAGCCGAGGCCGAAAGGCGTAGGCGATGGACAACAGGTCGATATTCCTGTACCGCCGTACCACCGTTTGAACGATGGGGGACGCAGAAGGATAAGGTGACCGTGCGACTGGAAGTGCACGGACAAGCAGCGAGGCCGTCGGGTTGGCAAATCCGCCCGGCATACAAGGTTGAGCTGTGACGTGGAGCCCGTAGGGCGAAGCACCGGATTTCACGCTGCCAAGAAAAGCCTCTAGTGAGGAGGTCGGCGCCAGTACCGCAAACCGACACAGGTAGGCGAGATGAGAATTCTAAGACGCGCGGGATAACTCTCGTTAAGGAACTCGGCAAAATGGTCCCGTAACTTCGGGAGAAGGGACGCTTATGGAAACATAAGCCGCAGTGAATAGGCCCAAACGACTGTTTAGCAAAAACACAGGTCTCTGCTAAATCGCAAGATGAAGTATAGGGGCTGACGCCTGCCCGGTGCTGGAAGGTTAAGGGGATGTGTCATCGCAAGAGAAGCACTGAACCGAAGCCCCAGTAAACGGCGGCCGTAACTATAACGGTCCTAAGGTAGCGAAATTCCTTGTCGGGTAAGTTCCGACCCGCACGAAAGGCGTAACGATTTGGGCACTGTCTCAACGAGAGACCCGGTGAAATCATAGTACCTGTGAAGATGCAGGTTACCCGCGACAGGACGGAAAGACCCCATGGAGCTTTACTACAGCCTGATATTGAGGCTTTGTACGCGATGTACAGGATAGGTGGGAGTTTGTGAAGCCGGAGCGCCAGCTTCGGTGGAGACACCCTTGGGATACCACCCTTTGCGTATAGAGTCTCTAACTCGCAGCCGTGATCCGGCTGGAGGACCGTGTCAGGCGGGTAGTTTGACTGGGGCGGTCGCCTCCTAAACAGTAACGGAGGCGCCCAAAGGTTCCCTCAGAATGGTTGGAAATCATTCGAAGAGTGCAAAGGCAGAAGGGAGCTTGACTGCGAGACCTACAAGTCGAGCAGGGACGAAAGTCGGGCTTAGTGATCCGGTGGTTCCGCATGGAAGGGCCATCGCTCAACGGATAAAAGCTACCCTGGGGATAACAGGCTGATCTCCCCCAAGAGTCCACATCGACGGGGAGGTTTGGCACCTCGATGTCGGCTCATCGCATCCTGGGGCTGGAGTAGGTCCCAAGGGTTGGGCTGTTCGCCCATTAAAGCGGTACGCGAGCTGGGTTCAGAACGTCGTGAGACAGTTCGGTCCCTATCCGTCGTGGGCGCAGGAAATTTGAGGAGAGCTGTCCTTAGTACGAGAGGACCGGGATGGACGCACCGCTGGTGTACCAGTTGTTCCGCCAGGAGCACCGCTGGGTAGCTACGTGCGGACGGGATAAGTGCTGAAAGCATCTAAGCATGAAGCCCCCTCCGAGATGAGATTTCCCTTTGAGCAATCAAGAAAGACCCCTCAGAGACGATGAGGTAGATAGGTCATGGGTGGAAGCGTGGCGACACGTGGAGCTGAATGATACTAATCGGTCGAGGCTTTGATCTAGTCTATGGTTTGTGTTGATGAATCCTCAGTTTTCAGGGAACAAGCCCTGTAAAGTCTGGTGGCGATAGCGAGACGGCCACACCCGTTCCCATGCCGAACACGGAAGTTAAGCGTCTCAGCGCCGAAAGTAGTTGGGGGATCTCCCCCTGTGAGGATAGGACGTTGCCAGGCAACAACGCAGAGGACGACCGAGCATACGCTCGGTCGTTTTTTTACGTTCATAATGAAACCGAACTCCAGGATCTACTGATCCATACAATGAAATTCCGAACAATTTGCATATAATTTAAGCCAATGAACACAATTCTGAACTTTCTGAACATCGGGAATTGAATTGCACTTTTGCGTTATACCTGTTACCATTACAGAAATATTTCGAAACAAAGATGTAGGTAGAACGAGAAAGGGGCCATCAATTTTTATGTGGGAAAATAAGTTTGCAAAAGAAGGTTTAACATTTGATGATGTATTACTCGTACCACGGTTTTCAAATGTTTTACCACGTGACGTTGATTTAAGCACGAAGCTCTGTGAAGGACTCGAATTAAATATTCCAATCATCAGTGCTGGTATGGATACCGTCACTGAAGCCCCAATGGCAATCGCTATGGCCCGTCAAGGCGGTTTAGGTGTCATTCACAAGAACATGTCGATGGAAATGCAGGCTGAGCACGTCGATCGCGTAAAGCGCTCAGAAAATGGTGTTATCACAAATCCGTTCTATTTAACTCCAGACCGTCAAGTATATGATGCAGAATACTTGATGAGTAAGTACCGTATTTCGGGCGTTCCAATCGTCAACTCAGAAGAAGAGCGTCAATTGATTGGTATTTTAACGAATCGTGATCTTCGCTTCATCAAAGACTATTCGACGGTGATCAAAGATGTCATGACGACAGAGAACCTTATCACAGCAAAAGTGGGTACATCACTTGAAGAAGCCGAGCGCATCCTTCATCAACATCGCATCGAGAAACTTCCACTTGTCGATGAGAACGGTGTATTGAAAGGTCTCATTACGACGAAAGACATCGAGAAGGTCGAACAGTTCCCGAACGCAGCAAAAGATAAGCAAGGTCGTCTTCTTGTCGCAGCTGCAGTCGGTGTGACGAAAGACGCGGCCTCACGTGCTCAAGTGTTGGTTGAAGCAGGTGTGGATGCACTAGTCATCGATACGGCACACGGCCACTCAGCTGGCGTACTTGAAAAAGTTCGTGAATTACGTGATATGTTCCCATCTCTTCCAATCATCGCAGGGAACGTGGCGACAGCAGAAGCGACACGTGCATTGATTGAAGCAGGAGCATCCGTCATTAAAGTTGGGATTGGACCAGGCTCAATCTGTACGACACGTGTTGTCGCAGGTGTCGGTGTTCCACAAATCACAGCAGTCTATGATTGTGTGATGGAAGCGAAAGAGCACGGTGTCTCAGTCATCGCTGACGGTGGAATCAAGTACTCTGGTGATATCGTCAAAGCGATTGCCGCAGGAGCCAACGCAGTCATGCTCGGAAGCTTGCTCGCAGGTGTGAAAGAGAGCCCAGGTGAGATGGAAATCTACCAAGGTCGTCAATTCAAGACGTACCGTGGTATGGGATCGGAAGCATCGATGAAACGCGGAAGCCAAGACCGTTACTTCCAGGAAGCGGACAAAAAGTTCGTTCCAGAAGGTATCGAAGGTCGCGTCGCGTATCGCGGTGAACTGGCTGACACGGTCTATCAATTGATCGGTGGTCTTCGTTCAGGTATGGGGTATTGCGGCGCTGCCGACATTCGTGCCCTTCGTGAAGACACACAGTTCATTCGTATGACAGGTGCTGGACTCCAAGAGAGCCACCCACACGATGTCAACATCACAAAAGAAGCACCAAACTATTCACGTTAATGAAAAGCCGCCATCCTGTTCACTCAGGATGGCGGTTCTTTATTTGCGTTTCTCGACTAAAATGACAGTTCCTCCCTGATCTTGTGCAGGAAGTGAGACGGTCACCTTCCCGTCTTTTTGAACCGTGTATGACTTGCCGCTATAGCGGTCAATCAAAACGGTCTTCGCCTTGTACGACGTCTTAAATGAAACGGTTTGCGCGTTTTCTTTCGTGTTCAATCCGACAAGAACGGACTGTTTGCCGTAGGCCCGCTCAAAGATCGAATAACCAGAAGTAGCATTCACATCGATGGATGAACGTGTTCCTTTACTGAATACGTGAGAATAGTCTGCACGGATATTCAATAGTTTTTGGTAATGCGTATGCATCGCTTTCCCTTCTCCTTTGACACGTGACCAGTCGAAGTCATAGCGGTTCTCGTTAAATTCACCTTTGTCCATATCCCCTGCATGTTTCCCAGATTGTCCGACCTCTTCTCCGTAATAGATGACCGGTTGACCTTTGGCCGTAATCTGAAGGGCAGCAGCGACCATTTGCTTGCCTGTATCTCCACCTGCACGCGAGACGAGGAATCCATCTTCGTCATGGCTACTTAAGAATTGTCCAAGTGTTGCTTCATTCGATAATTGGTTATTCCGGTATTGGAGCGCTTTTTCTACATCTTCAACGTTGCCGTTTACGAATCGCTCGGCCTGGTATTTAAAATCGAAGTCGAGCAAGGAATCCATTTGACCACTTCTCAAATAGCCGCCTGTGTTGTTGATGCTGGCACCATAGTGTTCGCCGATGAGTTTGAAATCTGGTTTGATTGTTGTCAGCTCATTTTTGAATGACTTCCACGTCGTTGAATCCACATGTTTGACCGTATCGACACGGAAATAGTCAATCGTGTTTCCTTTTTTCGTTTTCGAACGTTTGATCCAATCGGTCTGCCATTTGACCAATTGCTCCCGCACGGCCGCTTCCTCTGTCTTGAAATCAGGAAGACCGGACAAGGACATTCTGAGGTCGTCCCCGTCAACCGGATTCTCACGAATCATGCCATCGAATACTTGGCGTTCCGCATCCGTCGGGAAATTCGTGACGTCTGAACTTGCACCTGGTTCCATGCCATAGCCTGGATGGTTCAAGACGACATCGACCATGATTTTGATGCCGCGCTTATGCGCCTCGTCAATGAGTTTATGGAATGCGGCCATATCCCCAAGATGTTCATCAAGTTTCTCAAAGTTTTTCGCCCAGTATCCGTGATAGCCATATTGAGATCCGTCTTTCCCATAACGCAAATCCCAATCGATGTTATCCACAATCGGTGTGATCCAGATTGTATTGATGCCTAAGTCATCTAGATAATCGAGCTTTTTCGTGACGCCCGCAAAATCCCCTCCGTGGTATGATTCCGGATGGTCTTTGTCGTAGTACTCACGGTTCGGATTGTCATTGGACACGTCCCCGTTATAGAAACGGTCGGTCAGCATGAAGTAGATTCGTGCCTCATCCCAATCAAAGGCTTGTTTCTCTTTCATCGATTTCGGAACGACACGGATGGTAGTCTTCGAGCGATGGACATTTCCATATTGGTCGACGGCTGTGACAGAGAGCGTCTTGTTTCCTGGTTTGACCGTATCTTTCACCGCAATGGTTTGTGCATTCAATGCACGGTCGATGTGCAACTTAGCGGGTCCACCGAGAGGTCGTGCATCGATGTAGAGTTCACGAAGCGTCACGCCCTTCGGTAAAGTTGGTTTCACCCGTAGGACGGCATTTTCGCGGGAACTAATCGCTTTTGGACTGACTGAAGAAGTGAGTTTGACGGTCGGTTGGCGATACTCGATTTGAGAAGCCTCAAAGTACGGATCCTTCACTTCAGTCGTCACCCCGTCTTTTGTGACGAGATACGTGTAATCATGAACGCCTTCAGGCAAGCGCACGGTGTGACGGAACCATTCGTTTTCAGCCTCATACGTCATCGGATAAGTTTCACCATTGATTTTGAGTGCGACCTGTTCGATTTCACTCATTTTTCCGGATTCATAGAGTGCTACATCGCGATAGAAGAAACTGATCCCGTCTGTACCGTACACCGGTCCGTTAATCGTCGGAACTTGATGGAACGTCCCTTTACCGCTTTCGACGCGGACCTTCGTGACACGGTCTTCTCCAAGCGTGACGTATCTGTCTTCTCCGTATGCGTCCTTCACAGCCCAATCCGTTCCTTTTCGGATTACAAATCCGACTTTGGTGGCGTCTTGACCGACGGGAATTCGGAAGATGGCACCGTCCTCCGTGATACGATATGGATCAACTTGGCCGTCTTTTTTGCCGGTGCTCCACGTCCACAAGTTCCAATCCGTATAATCTCCATCCGTGCGGACATATTTCATCTCGATATAACGAGTCGTTTCCCACGGATCGGCGAGCTTGATTGCCGTTTTGAACGAAGTCGTCAAGGCAGGGAGTGACGTGTTCGAAATCGTCCCGGTCACTGCGTCCGCTGGGATTGTCGCCGTATAGGACGTATCGAGGGCGAGTGCCTCTTTCGGCTGAAGTGTCACGGTCGAACCGTTCACTGTCACGTCGACAGGGATTTTTATTTCTCCTTGTTGTAGCGTGACTGCTTCAGTATCGAGACGGACGGGTTCGTTGAACGTCCATGTGATTGGGGCAGACACATCCACGTCGATTGAGGCTGAAGCCGGGGTCACCGAAACGACCTCAAGCTGATCAATCGTCTCCACCCCATTTAACGTGAACGGGGCACTATACACAGATTGCGTCGACGGAGTAGCAGCGACGTTCCAGCTGTTCGCCAATTGGTTGGCCGCGTTACTTGGAATCGTATCGAACGCACCATGTTCTCCTGCATTATTGCCGCTCAATACAGTCAAGGCACGGACTTGGTCTCCATTGTTTAGCCCGAGTAAGGAGAGCGGAATCTTTCCTTCGAATCCTTTCGTCCGGTCCACTGCGAAAGCCGCCCCGTTCAATTGGTTCAATTGTAAGAGAGGGGTATCCTGTCCGGCCTTATAGAGGGCCGCCTCTTTGACTTTTTGATCGCCATCGACACGAACGAGAATATGATATTGTGGTGCCTTGTCGACGCCTGTAAAGTCGAATGGGTATCCGAGTGGATTTTTAGAGATGCCAGAATCCTCATCGTTAATTTGAAGGGCGATATTAATGTATTGTCCGTTGTCACCCCAATTCGGGACATTGTTCGCATCTACATAAAAATAAAGATGTTGGGCATCGTTTTGTATGTATAAATCGCCGACATCAAATCCTTGCCAACCTGTAGCCGGGGAAGTCGCAAGAGCTGGGATTGAAGTCCAGTCTGTTTTCGATCCATCAATCGTCATCGTAGTCGGTTCGGCCAATGCGTTCATCGGGACACCGGCTTGAATGAGTAATGCTCCGGAAAGGATCAGCGTCGAAGCCTGACGAGCGGTTGTTTTTTTCATGAGGCACCTCTTCCTGTCAAATATATTTGCACATTTTTATGCAAACGTTTTCAAAAACAGTTTAGCGGAACTTGAAAGCGCTCACAATATGTTTTTGCAAAAATAATAAACCGCCTCTCCTATTTTCAAAGGAGAAGCGGTCAAGAGGATGGAGCGACGAGCTTTCCTTTTACAATCAGGCGCTCTGTCGTATCGAACGTACACGTGATTAACGTGATGGTTGGGATGGAGGTGTCATCTAATACATCGACTCGTTCAGGAGAGACGGTTTCAAGCGAAGTGACTACGTACTCATACGTTTGCGCTTCATCCTGAAGGTAGATCGTCGCACCGACCTCGATTTCATGGAGCGGTCCGAATAGAGCGGTCGCTCGTTGTAAATAGTGGCCGGCGAGCGCATAGTTCCCTTTGCCCATCTCTTGTTCAGGATGCATCGTTCCGGCGCCTACCGCGAGACTTTCATTGTCCAATCCTTTCATGATGGGAAGTTTCAGTGAGACATCGGGAATCGAAATCACACCGATTGTCGGCAAATCATGAAACCGATTGCGCGCTTGTAGGACGTCCGATACAGAGAGTGGACTGACGGCTTTGAAATCATAGCTTGGATTCAATTCGCTCTCTTCTTGAAATTCCATCTGTTCTATCACGTATTCACTCGTCGAACTAGCAATGGCATTTTTCCAAATCGGGCTCGTCAAAAAGAGGACGCCGCTCCCGATGAGTAAAAGTCCGATGAACCATCGGATACGTCGATTCATGATTTTCCTCCTTTTGCAACTGCCCACGCAACCATCAACTGCTCAATCACGTCAGGTAACGTCGACTCAGACAAATGCGCAAACCCGAACAGAAATTGCTTGTGGGAGTCCGGATGCACGATGCGATAGTCGTTCATGGATTTAATGGCGATTCCCGCGGATTCGGCGGACTGCTTCAATTCTTGCTCCGTTCGCTCGGTGGCGATGGTCAACACGACGTGCAGTCCGGCACTTGCTCCGGTCACGGTGACGGTCGGTTCGAATGGTCGGAAGGCAGCGAGGACACTTTCTAACTTACGACGGTATATTTTTCGCATCCGGTTCAAATGCTTTTCAAAGTCACCGCTCGACATGAATAGGGCCAACGTTTGTTGTTCGAACCGGGGAACGCTACAGGTGAAATACTGGTGTCGTTCCCGATAACGGTTTAATAAAGGTGTCGGTAAGACCATATAGCCGATGCGTAAGGATGGCATGAGAGATTTTGAAAACGTACTGATGTAGATGACCCGTTCATTCGGATCCATGCTCTGCAGGGACGGGATTGGCTTGCCGCTATAGCGAAACTCGCTGTCGTAATCGTCTTCGATGATATACGTCTGATGGACGAGTGCCCAATTTAACAAACGTTGTCTTCGACTGACGGACAAGACGGTCCCTGTCGGAAATTGATGAGCAGGTGTGACATATAGTGCATCGATTGCATGACGCTCGAGCTCATTCACACAAACACCACTATCGTCTACCGGAATCGGAATCGATGTGCGTCCTTGTTGCTCGAACAACAGGCGCGTGAGCGGATAGCCAGGGTCTTCGATTCCAAAGATAGACGAGTCCGGTAAGAGATTCAAGAGCTGTGGCAACAGCTGTTCCGTTCCGGAGCCGACGATGATCTGTTCTGGTGAGCACTGTACGCCGCGGGAGTGATAGAGATACGTGGCGATTTCTTGACGCAATTCTATATCTCCTTGAACAGAACCTAACGCAAGTAATTCATGATTCACGTCATCGACGACATGTTTGATATGTCGCTTCCACCGTTCAAACGGGAAGGCAGTCGTGTCGATTTGACTCGGGGAAACATCATAAGCATATGTCTTTCGTGGAGGTGCCGGGGCGATGGTACTACTCGAGCGCCGGACGTACAGCTCCTCTTGTGGTAACACATAAAATCCTTTTCGAGGAATGGATTCGATGTATCCTTCGGCGAGTAACTGGGCATACGCGAACTCGACCGTTGTCTGCGACACATCTAAAAATTGAGAGAGCTTACGCTTTGAAGGTAATTTAGTTCCTGTTTTTAACGTATCGTCGAGGATGGCATCCCGAATGTGTTTGTACAATTGCTCGTAAAGCGGGATGGACGACTCTTGATCAAGCGATAAGGTAAGCATGTCCATGGTGTGACGTTCCTTTCTTTATGAACCAAAAAAGAAGTAGAGCATAAACCCAAGAATGATGATGAAAGAGACAATCCCGGGTGTACCGAATGAGGCACGATGACCCCCATCAAACGAATCACGGTTTAACATACGTATTCCTCCTTTATACTTCAACAGGTTCGGGATAGATGAAATGGAGTCCTTTATTTAAACTGACCACTTTAAATAATAAGAAACTGACACTTTTAATATAGTCAATACCACTTATACTAGCAAGTAGAACACGAACCAATGGAGGGATTTCAATGGAAAAGAGACAAGTAGGGACAGATAAAGTAAAACGTGGGATGGCAGAAATGCAAAAAGGTGGCGTCATCATGGACGTCATCAACGCCGAACAGGCAAAGATCGCTGAAGCTGCCGGTGCTGTGGCTGTCATGGCGCTCGAACGTGTACCATCAGATATCCGTAAAATGGGCGGCGTTGCCCGTATGGCTGACCCGACAATCATTGAAGACGTCATGGGGGCAGTATCTGTACCGGTTATGGCAAAATGCCGAATCGGGCACATCGCTGAAGCACGTGTCCTCGAGTCGATGGGGGTCGACTTCATTGACGAGAGCGAAGTTTTGACACCAGCCGACGAAGAGTTCCACTTGTACAAGCGCGACTACACGGCGCCGTTCGTATGTGGAGCACGCGACCTCGGTGAAGCAGCCCGCCGTATCGGTGAAGGGGCAGCGATGATTCGTACAAAAGGGGAGCCAGGAACAGGGAACATCGTCGAAGCGGTTCGTCATATGCGTACAGTCCAAGCGCAAGTGAAACGTCTCTTGTCGATGAGTGTGGATGAGGTCATGACAGAGGCGCGCGACCTCGGTGCACCGTTTGAAGTATTGATGCAGATTCGTGAAGCGGGTCGTCTCCCGGTCGTAAACTTTGCGGCAGGTGGAATTGCGACACCAGCGGACGCTGCCTTGATGATGCATCTCGGGGCAGACGGAGTCTTTGTCGGATCAGGGATCTTCAAAGCAGAGAATCCAGAGAAATTTGCACGTGCCATCGTGGAAGCTACGACGTACCACGATGACTATGAGCGGATCGCGCACTTGTCAAAAGGATTGGGTGAGGCGATGAAAGGACTTGATGTCCGCACGCTCAAAGAAGAAGAACTCATGGCACCACGAGGCTGGTAAGATGGTGACGATTGGCGTATTAGGGATGCAGGGCGCAATTCGGGAGCATGTTCGCATGCTGGAAGCGCTCGGTGCCCAAACCGTTGTAGTCCGCTCGCTAGAAGACTTGCAAGCGATTGACGGACTCGTGTTACCAGGGGGAGAGAGCACGGCGATGCGTCGACTACTCGACCGTTACGGTCTGCTCGAACCACTTCGAGAGATGGAAACGTTACCGATGTTCGGCACATGTGCCGGAATGATTCTTCTCGCGAACGAAGTCGAAGGATATGACGCCCACTTGAAGAAAATCCCGATGACAGTGAAACGCAATGCGTTCGGACGTCAGGTCGACAGTTTTGAGGTCGACCTTCCAGTGAAAGGAATCGATGAGCCAGTCGAAGCGGTCTTCATTCGTGCCCCACAAGTGGCACGCGTTGAACCAGAAGTAGATGTGCTCGCTGAAGTCGAGGAAGCGATTGTGGCGGTCCGTTACAATCAGTATCTGGCTTGCTCGTTCCACCCCGAATTGACGGATGACCTCTCGTTACATCGGTATTTTATCGAGATGGTCAAAGCGAATCAGAGTCAACATGTATAAGTTTGAGGGACCTCGCAAAAAGGGGGTCCTTCAAACTTATTTTTTGTTACACTGAACAAAGAAGCGTACAGAAAGGGGAAACGATGTGAAGGCCCGTTATTTCATCATATTGCTCACTGTCGTATTCGTCATACAGACCATGTTGCCATCGGCTGCCTCTGCGGCCGCTCCGAAAGTGGATGCAGCAAGCGCGATGCTTGTAGACGTGACGACAGGACAAGTTCTATTTGCCAAACAAGAAGATTCAATGCTTCAGCCGGCTTCGATCACGAAGCTGATGACAGCATTTTTAACGCGTGAGGCGATTGAAGCAGGGAAACTCAGTTGGACACAAGAAATCACACCGAGCGATGCTGCTTTGGCGTTGACGAGAAAGCCGGGGTTGGCACGAATCCCGCTGTTAAATAAACCATATACCGTCAAAGAGTTATACGATGCCGCGTTGATTCGTTCAGCGAATGAAGCGGCCGTCACGCTCGGGGAGGCCGTATCCGGTTCGGAAGAGGCATTCGTCAAAGAGATGAATCGTCGGGCTGATGAACTCGGGATGACCCAAACGACGTTCGCGAACGCCTCAGGACTCGATTCTGAATCTGCAGGTCTACCGGGAGACAATTTGACGTCTGCCAAGGATTTGATGAAGCTCGCGATTGCGTATTTGACGACGTATCCGGAAGTACTGGATGTGACGAAGCGGGCATATGTGGATGTCGACGGTGTTCGGTTTGATGCGACGAATCGCATGCTCGCTAACCGTGACCTCGCCTATCCGGGAATGCTCGGATTCAAGACAGGTACGACGAATGAGGCGGGCTATTGTTTCATTGGCGTATCTACACGAGATGGGCGTACCGTTCTGTCAGTTGTCCTCGGTGCGACATCGGACGAGGGACGTTATGCTGCAACGAAAGCGCTACATGACTATGCCTATGCAGATTTCGTCATGACTCCGATTTTGCGGACGGGTGAAACCATTTCAAAAACGGCAACGGTCTCGCAAGGTGAGGAAGAGCAAGTCGCGGTCCGGACGACGAATGACTTTGAGGTGTTGGTTGAAAAAGGGAAACCTGTTCCCGAGCCGAAATATGAACTACTCGATTTAGAGGCCCCGATTCAAGTCGACACACAGGCTGGCATGGTCACAATCGATTCTTCAGAGCATGTTCGCTATTTAGAAGGGGAGGCCCCTCCAAAGATGACACTCGTCACAGCGGAGTCGGTCGATACCGCCTCATTCTTGACGAGAATAACACGAGCTTTTTTGGATTTCCTCGATCAAATCCGACTCGCACTTGGAAAAATCAGTCTTGTCGAACAAGTTGAGATGTTGTAAAGTAAGATTAATTCAATGACAGATGCGATGATGAGAATAAGTACGTTACGTACGTCTACTGACAGAGAGCTAGTGGTTGGTGCAAACTAGTGAGATGACGTGACCGAATCGGCCTCGGAGCATTGACTTGGAAACAGGTCACGTTCGCACACGTTACGTGCATCGAGTGGCTCAAACTTTTGAGCAACGAGGGTGGCAACGCGGATCCAAGGTGGTTCGTCCCTTTCCTACGGGAAAGGGACGTGCCACCTTTTTTATATGAAAAAGGAGGAATAGCAATGTTAGACATTAAACGTTTGCGACAGGATTTTGAAGGAATCAAAGAAAAGTTAGCTCACCGGGGGGAAGACTTGAGTGCACTTGACCGCTTCCCACAACTAGAGGAGAAACGTCGTGACTTGATCAACGAAGTGGAAGTGAAGAAAGCGAAGCGCAACGAAGCGACAAAACAAATCGCTGAATTGAAGCGGAACAAAGAAGATGCCGAAGGCCCGATCTTAGAGACACGTCGCCTCGGAGATGAAATCAAACTGTTGGACGAAGAGTTACGCGAAGTTGAGGCAGAACTCAACTTGATTTTACTCAGCATCCCAAATATCCCGCACGAATCAACACCAATCGGCGAAACGGAAGACGACAACGTGACGATTCGCGAAATCGGGACAAAGCCCGAGTTTGATTTCGAGCCCAAGCAACATTGGGACGTGATGGAAGACCTTCAAATCGTCGATGTCGAGCGCGCTGGAAAAGTAACGGGTAGCCGCTTCGTCTTCTATAAAGGATTAGGCGCTCGCCTAGAACGTGCCCTGATCAACTTTATGATGGACCTTCATTCAGATGAGCATGGGTACGCTGAAGTGTTACCTCCTTACATGGTCAATCGTGATTCAATGACAGGAACGGGTCAGCTTCCTAAGTTCGAAGAAGATGCATTTAAAGTAGCGGACACGAACTACTTCCTCGTTCCGACGGCTGAAGTACCGGTCACGAACATGCACCGTGAAGAGATTCTTCCGGAGACACAACTTCCAATCGCGTATACAGCATATAGCGCAAACTTCCGTTCTGAAGCTGGGTCAGCGGGACGTGACACACGTGGATTAATTCGTCAGCACCAATTCAATAAAGTCGAGCTCGTCCGCTTCGTAAAACCGGAAGAGTCTTATGAGCAATTGGAACTGTTGACAGGTCATGCTGAAGAAGTCTTAAAACGTCTAGGCCTTCCTTATCAAGTGCTCAGCATGTGTACGGCAGATCTCGGATTCACTGCCGCGAAAAAATACGATATTGAAGTATGGATGCCGGCACAAGGGGTATATCGTGAAATCTCGTCTTGCTCAAACTTTGAAGATTTCCAAGCGCGTCGTGCGGGAATTCGTTTCCGTCGTGACGCCAATGCGAAACCTGAGTTCGTGCATACGTTGAACGGTTCAGGTCTAGCGGTCGGACGGACGGTCGCAGCGATTCTAGAAAATTATCAACAAGCGGATGGATCGGTCGTGATTCCAGAAGTTCTTCGTCCTTACATGGGTGGGAAAGAAAAGATTGAAATGCCGAATTAAACGCTTGAGCAGCCTCGATTTTGAGGCTGCTCAATTTTTTTAATGTTTTTTCACAAAAGGGTTTGACATCTGTCTCTTCAGTTGGTACTATAAATCATGTCGAGCGACACTGTTGCTCACGAATTGCATATGAGCTTTGGAGGTGTACCCAAGTGGTTTAAGGGAACGGTCTTGAAAACCGTCAGGGGTGTAACAGCCTGCGTGGGTTCGAATCCCACCACCTCCTCCATTTCTTTTTTGGAGGCTCACACAATTTTATATCTTTTGGAGGTGTACCCAAGTGGTTTAAGGGAACGGTCTTGAAAACCGTCAGGGGTGTAACAGCCTGCGTGGGTTCGAATCCCACCACCTCCTCCACTTTCTTTTTTTTACACTTTTTTAGGCCTGGAGTTGTACCCAAGTCCGGCTGAAGGGGACGGACTCGAAATCCGTTAGGAGTCGCAAGGCTCGCGTGGGTTCGAATCCCACCAACTCCGCTTTCAATCGGGCATCTGCAGAGGCAGATGCATTTTTTGTATCCACAGACATAAGTACTGTGGATTTTTTTATGCACAAAAAAGAAGGATCACGCTGTCGTTGGCGCAATCCTTCTATTGATTATCTCACTTTTGCTTCGCGCGCAATCGTGAGTTGCTTTTCGATTTTCTCAAGAATGAGTTCGACTGAATCAGGGTCGTTGATGAGGTCGTACTCTTCAATCGAGAGACGCAATACCGGACACAGGTTGAAGTTGTTGATCCATTCTGTGTAGCGGGCGTACATCTCTTCCCAATAAGCGATTGGTGTTTGCTGCTCCATCTCGCGACCGCGCATTTGAATGCGTTCAAGTACTTGTTCGAACGAACCTTCGAGATAGATTAATAGATCCGGGTGCGGGAAGAACGGTGTCAACACCATTGCCTCGAACAAACTAGAATACGTTTCGTAGTCTGTTGGTGACATCGTCCCTTTTTCATAGTGCATCTTGGCGAAGATGCCTGTATCTTCATAGATTGAACGATCTTGGATGAAGCCGCCACCGTATTGGAAGATTTTCTTCTGTTCTTTAAAACGTTCTGCCAAGAAGTAAATTTGAAGATGGAAGCTCCAACGCTCGAAATCATGATAGAATTTATCGAGGTAAGGGTTCGTATCTACTTTTTCGAGAGACGTTCGGAAATTCAATGCATCGGCTAACGAATTGGTGATCGTTGATTTCCCGATCCCAACCATTCCACCGATTGTAATGATCGTATCGTTCGGGATGTTATATTTATCAATCAGCTTCATTTTATTTGGGCTCCTTTAGTTAATTCTAATTCACGCTCAATCGTTTTTAGGACATGAGTCAAGTCGTCCGGATTGTGTACAAAGTCGAGTTCATCCCCACTGAACGAGAGGATCTTCACTTCTGGATGGGCCGCGCGATATGATTCAACAAACGTCTCATAGTCGTGAGCAAGTTGTTCGAGGTAATCACGAGACATATTCTCTTCCACTTCACGTCCACGCAAGGCGACTCGTTTCATTAATGTCTCAATGCTGGCATGTAAGTAAATGACGACATCAGGTTTCGGCATATCATGTGTCAAAATCTTATAAATCTGCTCGTACTTGTTCAAGTGTGCCGGTTTCAGCGAACGGTGAGCAAAAATCAAGTTTTTGAAAATATGATAGTCCGAAACGACGGATTGTTGCTGACTCAAGTGGTGTTTGTGAATATCATCCAACTGCTTGAATCGATTGCACAAGAAGAACATTTCCGTTTGGAAACTCCATTCTTCGATATCTTCATAAAACTTGCCGAGAAATGGGTTCTCTTCTACAATTTCATTCAGCATCTGCATCGAGAAATGCTGACTGATGATATGGGCCAGTGATGTTTTCCCGACACCAATCGGTCCTTCTACCGTTATAAACATATGATGTCATCCTCCATTATCCAAAGTGCAAGTTCCATTCTAGCACACAATACGAGCGATATGGCGAGGGATTTGATTTTCATTTTTTTTCATAGTTTTAAATAAGAAATGAGGTGAATCGATGGAACGTGATGAGCGATTTATGCAATTGGCCATCGAAGAGGCAAAGAAAGCAGAATCCATTGGCGAGGTGCCGATTGGTTGTGTGATCGTGAAGGGAGACCAGGTGATCGCAACCGGGCACAATCGTCGTGAGACGGATCGATTGGCGGCAGCACACGCCGAGATGATTGCGATTGAAACGGCCAATGAGACACTAGGGAATTGGCGATTAGAAGACTGCGAACTATACGTTACCCTTGAACCGTGTCCGATGTGTGCGGGCGCAATCGTGTTGTCTCGCGTGAAACGTGTCATTTTCGGTGCCCACGACCCGAAAGGTGGATGTTGCGGGACATTGATGAACTTGGTGCAGGATGAGCGATTCAATCACCAAGCTGAAGTGACAGAAAATGTTTTAGCAGAAGAATGTGGACAGCTCCTGACAGATTTCTTCCGATCGCTTCGAGAAAGGAAGAAACAAGAACGACTCAATCAGAGAGGTTGCAACCCAATCGATTAAACAGTATAATGTAATAGCACTCGAGATAGTGCCTAATTTCATTTACCCATTTGCCGTGCTAGGTGGGGAGGTAGCGGTGCCCTGTCACTCGCAATCCGCTGTAGCGAGACTGAATCCCGATTCGAGGGAGTGCGCTGGTGTGGTCTGCCTTATGTAAGTGGCGTTGACGTCTGAGTCCTGCGCAACGGTCACCCATGAACCAGGTCAGGTCCGGAAGGAAGCAGCCTTAAGTGGTGACGTACCGTGTGCCGCAGGGGTGCTTGGGCTGAGCAAACTGCATGAGTAACGCATGTTGACGTGCTTTCAGAAATCGGTGCGCGGCAGATTTATTTTATAACTTCAATCTATGGCCCCCGGGCTGTAGATTTTTTTGTATGATGAGATAGAGAAGAACAGTAGGGAAGGAGGCGAACTCATGGCGTATCAAGCGTTATATCGTGTATATCGACCTCAATCGTTTCAAGAGGTCGTCGGTCAAGTCCATATCACACGTACGATTCAAAACGCTCTGTTAGAGGAGCGGATGTCACATGCGTACCTGTTTTCTGGCCCGCGTGGAACGGGGAAGACGAGTTTGGCGAAAATCATTGCCAAGGCAATCAACTGTGAAAGCGCGCCAACACGTGAACCATGTAACACCTGTCCGACGTGTATCGCCATAACGGAAGGGACGAGTCCCGACGTGTTTGAAATTGATGCCGCATCGAACAACGGGGTTGACGAAATTCGGGAGATTCGAGACAAAGTCAAATATCCGCCGTCCCAAGGGCGTTACAAAGTATACATCATTGATGAAGTGCATATGTTATCGACCGGTGCATTCAACGCGTTGTTAAAGACGCTTGAGGAACCACCGGCACATGCGATATTCATCTTGGCCACGACAGAACCACATAAAATTCCGGCTACAATCATTTCCCGCTGTCAGCGATTTGATGTCAAACGACATGAAGTGAGTCAATTGCAAACGCGGATGGCCTATATTTTGAACGACCAAGACCATGACTACGATCCGGAAGCGTTGAAACTCATCGCACGTGCTGCCGATGGCGGGATGCGAGATGCCCTTAGCTTACTTGATCAGGCGCTCGCATTCAGTGATGGGCGGTTGACGGAAGAAGCGGTGTTAGAAGTCACGGGTGCCGTGACGGATGAAACGTTGCTCGACATGGCGTATGGTCTCCAGAGAAAAGAGTTAAATGCCATTTTGAGTACGCTTGAATTGATGTTGCGTGAAGGGAAGGACTTGAAACGTTTCATCGAAGACTTAGTGTTCGTTCATCGAGATGCGTTACTCTTGAAAGCATCTCCTCAAGCAGCTGACTTATTGGAACGTGCTCGTCCGACTGACGAGTTTCGTCAGTTCGTCGAAGCGACTTCAACGGATGAATTGTTCCAAGTGATTGAAGAGCTCAATGATTGCCAACAGCAGATGAGGTTATCTAACCATCCGAAAGTGTTGGTGGAATTAACATTCATCCGGATCGCGGAACAAGGTCGAACAATCAGTGAGCAAATGACACAACTACAAGATCAAGTGCGTGAACTGAGCCGTGAATTAAATGAAGTGAAGAAGAATGGTGTTGCCGTGACGGGTGGAGAGCCAGAAAAGCCAAAGCCTGTTCCAAAACGGACACAAATTCGGGTGCCGAAAGAACGGATTCGCCAACTCTTACAGCGGGCCGAACGGCAGCATTTGAATGCGATTCGCGACAGCTGGGGAGATATCATGACGAATATTCGGATACAAGATGGTCCGATTTTCGCTCTCTTCTATGAAAGTGAAGCTGTCCTTTGTGCAAGTGACACCTTACTGGTACAATTTAAAGATGGAATGACATGGCACTATGAGCAAGTGAGTTCAAACGGTCGTACGCGCGATGTGATTGAACAGGCGTTATTCGAAGTGACGGGGATTCGTCGCGAAATCATGGCGGTGCTTGAGACGGATTGGAATGAACTAAAAAATGAGTTCATCCTTCAAAAACAAGCAGAACGAACGGAACAAGTCGAAGAGCCGGAAACCGAGGATCCGCTAGTCGCGCAGGCGATGGAACGTTTTGGCGATGTCGTTGAAATCGAAGAAACATAAGGGAGGCGCTCTGAATGCGTGGAATGGGAAACATGAACAACATGATGAAACAGATGCAAAAGATGCAAAAAGATATGGCGAAAGCTCAAGAGGAATTAAAAGAGTTATCGGTTGAAGGAACTGCGGGAGGCGGCATGGTAAAAGTTGTCGTCAGCGGTCATAAAGAAGTCTTAGATGTCATTATTGCTGAAGACGTTGTCGATCCGGACGATGTGGATATGTTACAAGATCTCGTCTTAGCAGCAATCAATGATGCAATGAAACAAGCGGATCAGCTTGTGAATGATAAGATGGGACGTTTCACACAAGGGATGAACCTCCCAGGCTTTTAAGTGAAGAAAGGATCGATGCGAGTTGCAATACCCTGAAGCCATTGGACGATTGATTGAGAGTTTTACGAAGTTACCTGGGATTGGACCGAAAACTGCGGTACGTTTAGCATTCCATGTATTAGATATGGAAGAAGACGATGTGTTGACGTTCGCGAAATCTCTCGTGAGTGCGAAGCGTGACATAAAGTATTGTACCGTGTGTGGCCACATCACAGATATTGATCCGTGTGCAATCTGCAAAGACTCACATCGGGATGAAACGGTAGTTTGTGTGGTTCAAGACTCAAGAGACGTGATTGCTATGGAGAAGATGCGGGAGTACAGAGGGAAGTATCATGTTCTTCATGGAGCCATTAGTCCAATGGAAGGGATTGGTCCAGAGGATATTAATGTTTCAAGTTTGCTGACACGTTTACAAGAGAACGAGTCGATTCAAGAAGTGATTTTAGCGACCAACCCGAACATTGAAGGGGAAGCGACTTCGATGTATTTATCGAGACTACTCAAACCGACGGGAATTCGCGTGACGCGTCTTGCCCATGGTTTACCAGTCGGTGGAGATTTGGAGTATGCGGATGAAGTGACATTATCTCGGGCGATGGAAGGTAGAAGAGAACTATGAAATGGTTTCGTAAGTCGTTAAGAGATGATTATG
>NZ_CP073755.1:35000-37500 GCF_018255795.1 Exiguobacterium sp. PFWT01
ACGGGAACAGCCCAAACCAGGAAGCATGCTTCCTGGGGTTGTAGGACACTCTACACGGAGTTACAAAGGGATAGGGTAGGCGAACGACCTGGAAAGGTCGGCCAGAGAAGGTGACGGCCCTGTAGCCGAAACCCCATCCCCTCCAGAGTGGATCCTGAGTACGGCGGGACACGTGAAACCCCGTCGGAATCCGGGAGGACCATCTCCCAAGGCTAAATACTTCCTAGTGACCGATAGTGAACCAGTACCGTGAGGGAAAGGTGAAAAGCACCCCGGAAGGGGAGTGAAAGAGATCCTGAAACCGTATGCCTACAAGTAGTCAGAGCCCGTTCACGGGTGATGGCGTGCCTTTTGTAGAATGAACCGGCGAGTTACGATGGCGGGCGAGGTTAAGCCGATGAGGCGGAGCCGCAGCGAAAGCGAGTCTGAACAGGGCGCATCAGTCCGTCGTCGTAGACCCGAAACCAGGTGATCTACCCATGTCCAGGATGAAGGTCAGGTAACACTGACTGGAGGTCCGAACCCACGCACGTTGAAAAGTGCGGGGATGAGGTGTGGGTAGCGGTGAAATGCCAATCGAACCTGGAGATAGCTGGTTCTCTCCGAAATAGCTTTAGGGCTAGCCTCGAGGTGAAGAGTTCTGGAGGTAGAGCACTGATTGGACTAGGGGCCCCCACAGGGTTACCGAATTCAGTCAAACTCCGAATGCCAGCAACTTGTACTCGGGAGTCAGACTGCGAGTGATAAGATCCGTAGTCGAGAGGGAAACAGCCCAGACCATCAGCTAAGGTCCCCAAGTGTATGTTAAGTGGAAAAGGATGTGGCGCTGCACAGACAACTAGGATGTTGGCTTAGAAGCAGCCACCATTCAAAGAGTGCGTAATAGCTCACTAGTCGAGTGGCGCCGCGCCGAAAATGTAACGGGGCTAAACATACCACCGAAGCTATGGATCCCGTAAGGGATGGTAGGAGAGCGTTCCAAGCAGCAGTGAAGCGGTATCGTGAGGAGCCGTGGAGCGCTTGGAAGTGAGAATGCCGGTGTGAGTAGCGAAAAGAGGGGTGAGAATCCCCTCCGTCGAAAGCCTAAGGTTTCCTGAGGAAGGCTCGTCCGCTCAGGGTTAGTCTGGACCTAAGCCGAGGCCGAAAGGCGTAGGCGATGGACAACAGGTCGATATTCCTGTACCGCCGTACCACCGTTTGAACGATGGGGGGACGCAGAAGGATAAGGTGACCGTGCGACTGGAAGTGCACGGACAAGCAGCGAGGCCGTCGGGTTGGCAAATCCGCCCGGCATACAAGGTTGAGCTGTGACGTGGAGCCCGTAGGGCGAAGCACCGGATTTCACGCTGCCAAGAAAAGCCTCTAGTGAGGAGGTCGGCGCCAGTACCGCAAACCGACACAGGTAGGCGAGATGAGAATTCTAAGACGCGCGGGATAACTCTCGTTAAGGAACTCGGCAAAATGGTCCCGTAACTCCGGGAGAAGGGACGCTTATGGAAACATAAGCCGCAGTGAATAGGCCCAAACGACTGTTTAGCAAAAACACAGGTCTCTGCTAAATCGCAAGATGAAGTATAGGGGCTGACGCCTGCCCGGTGCTGGAAGGTTAAGGGGATGTGTCATCGCAAGAGAAGCACTGAACCGAAGCCCCAGTAAACGGCGGCCGTAACTATAACGGTCCTAAGGTAGCGAAATTCCTTGTCGGGTAAGTTCCGACCCGCACGAAAGGCGTAACGATTTGGGCACTGTCTCAACGAGAGACCCGGTGAAATCATAGTACCTGTGAAGATGCAGGTTACCCGCGACAGGACGGAAAGACCCCATGGAGCTTTACTACAGCCTGATATTGAGGCTTTGTACGCGATGTACAGGATAGGTGGGAGTTTGTGAAGCCGGAGCGCCAGCTTCGGTGGAGACACCCTTGGGATACCACCCTTTGCGTATAGAGTCTCTAACTCGCAGCCGTGATCCGGCTGGAGGACCGTGTCAGGCGGGTAGTTTGACTGGGGCGGTCGCCTCCTAAACAGTAACGGAGGCGCCCAAAGGTTCCCTCAGAATGGTTGGAAATCATTCGAAGAGTGCAAAGGCAGAAGGGAGCTTGACTGCGAGACCTACAAGTCGAGCAGGGACGAAAGTCGGGCTTAGTGATCCGGTGGTTCCGCATGGAAGGGCCATCGCTCAACGGATAAAAGCTACCCTGGGGATAACAGGCTGATCTCCCCCAAGAGTCCACATCGACGGGGAGGTTTGGCACCTCGATGTCGGCTCATCGCATCCTGGGGCTGGAGTAGGTCCCAAGGGTTGGGCTGTTCGCCCATTAAAGCGGTACGCGAGCTGGGTTCAGAACGTCGTGAGACAGTTCGGTCCCTATCCGTCGTGGGCGCAGGAAATTTGAGGAGAGCTGTCCTTAGTACGAGAGGACCGGGATGGACGCACCGCTGGTGTACCAGTTGTTCCGCCAGGAGCACCGCTGGGTAGCTACGTGCGGACGGGATAAGTG
>NZ_CP073755.1:42500-85000 GCF_018255795.1 Exiguobacterium sp. PFWT01
CGGCAAAATGGTCCCGTAACTTCGGGAGAAGGGACGCTTATGGAAACATAAGCCGCAGTGAATAGGCCCAAACGACTGTTTAGCAAAAACACAGGTCTCTGCTAAATCGCAAGATGAAGTATAGGGGCTGACGCCTGCCCGGTGCTGGAAGGTTAAGGGGATGTGTCATCGCAAGAGAAGCACTGAACCGAAGCCCCAGTAAACGGCGGCCGTAACTATAACGGTCCTAAGGTAGCGAAATTCCTTGTCGGGTAAGTTCCGACCCGCACGAAAGGCGTAACGATTTGGGCACTGTCTCAACGAGAGACCCGGTGAAATCATAGTACCTGTGAAGATGCAGGTTACCCGCGACAGGACGGAAAGACCCCATGGAGCTTTACTACAGCCTGATATTGAGGCTTTGTACGCGATGTACAGGATAGGTGGGAGTTTGTGAAGCCGGAGCGCCAGCTTCGGTGGAGACACCCTTGGGATACCACCCTTTGCGTATAGAGTCTCTAACTCGCAGCCGTGATCCGGCTGGAGGACCGTGTCAGGCGGGTAGTTTGACTGGGGCGGTCGCCTCCTAAACAGTAACGGAGGCGCCCAAAGGTTCCCTCAGAATGGTTGGAAATCATTCGAAGAGTGCAAAGGCAGAAGGGAGCTTGACTGCGAGACCTACAAGTCGAGCAGGGACGAAAGTCGGGCTTAGTGATCCGGTGGTTCCGCATGGAAGGGCCATCGCTCAACGGATAAAAGCTACCCTGGGGATAACAGGCTGATCTCCCCCAAGAGTCCACATCGACGGGGAGGTTTGGCACCTCGATGTCGGCTCATCGCATCCTGGGGCTGGAGTAGGTCCCAAGGGTTGGGCTGTTCGCCCATTAAAGCGGTACGCGAGCTGGGTTCAGAACGTCGTGAGACAGTTCGGTCCCTATCCGTCGTGGGCGCAGGAAATTTGAGGAGAGCTGTCCTTAGTACGAGAGGACCGGGATGGACGCACCGCTGGTGTACCAGTTGTTCCGCCAGGAGCACCGCTGGGTAGCTACGTGCGGACGGGATAAGTGCTGAAAGCATCTAAGCATGAAGCCCCCTCCGAGATGAGATTTCCCTTTGAGCAATCAAGAAAGACCCCTCAGAGACGATGAGGTAGATAGGTCATGGGTGGAAGCGTGGCGACACGTGGAGCTGAATGATACTAATCGGTCGAGGCTTTGATCTAGTCTAATGGTTTGTGTTGATGAATCCTCAGTTTTCAGGGAACAAACCCTGTAAAGTCTGGTGGCGATAGCGAGACGGCCACACCCGTTCCCATGCCGAACACGGAAGTTAAGCGTCTCAGCGCCGAAAGTAGTTGGGGGATCTCCCCCTGTGAGGATAGGACGTTGCCAGGCCAACGCAGAAGACGATCAAGCATATGCTTGATCGTCTTTTTTCATATTTTGATAGTTTAGGAGGAATGACAGATGGCTCCTGCTCGGGAAAATCCGTTTACATTTTTAGAGGTTCTGGAACAGCATGTTCGCGAGCACCGCGTCTCTTTCCACGTACCAGGTCATCATAACGGTACGGTGATGGATGATCGTTTACCTGATGCATTCGCAAAGGTCATGCCTTACGACTTGACCGAGCTAGCGCATTTAGATGATTTGCACGATGCCTCGGGAATCATCGAGCAAGCTGAACGTGCGTTGGGTAATCTATACGCGAGTAACAGTAAGTGGCTTGTCAACGGATCGACTGCGGGAAATTGGAGTATGCTCGCGGCAACAGTGAAACGTGGTGAACGGGTATATGTTCAACGGAACTCACATAAATCGATTTGGAACGCAATCGAATGGTTAGGATTAAAGCCAGTATTACTAACGCCTACCATTGAACGCGGCACAGGTATCCCGACGGTCGTAACATTAGATACGATCGAACAGGCCATTCAAGAATTTCCTGGAGGGAGAGCCGTCATGTTGACGTCTCCAACCTATTACGGGGATATGGCAGACATTCGAACGATTTCGGACTATTTGACACCGTTAGACATTCCATTGCTTGTCGATGAAGCACACGGCGCTCATTTAATTCATCCACAGTTGCCACGTCGCTCTGCAATTTTCGAAGGAGCGAGTGCAGTCGTGCAGTCCGCTCATAAAACGTTGCCTGCCTTAACCATGGGGGCTTGGGTTCACTATAAAGATCATATCGATGAAGCGCGTTTGAAGCATGCATTAGCCTCTTTCCAGACTTCGAGTCCGTCTTATCTCATCATGGCTTCATTGGATTATGCTCGTTCTTATCTAGAACGTTTAACGGATGAGGAATGGTCCGCGATCCAAAAAAGCCATGCACAATTTGTTCTTGAATTAAAACGAGCTGGTTTTGTTGTAAAAGTCGGAGATGACTTTATGAAAGTGACGATTCTGACTTATCCAAAGAATGGATTGATCTTTAGTCAGCATCTCGCCTCAATCGGCATAGACATCGAGTTGGCGGCAGTCGATCATGTGTTATTCTGCTTGCCATTGAGGGAAATAAAGAAACAGGAAATCGAACATTGGATCAAATTAATAAAAAAAGCATCTACCCATGTGCCGATCATTGAAGACGATGAAACGATCTTTCCCTTCCCACAAACCGAGCGCGTGTCTGAACTCTATACGTCAGAAACAGCTCTTCCAATGCAGCGAGTTCTGTTCGACCAAGCAATCGGATTGATTTCAGCAGAGACGGTGATTCCATATCCACCAGGTATTCCATGGATTCTAAAAGGAGAGCGGATTACAGAAGAAAAAATCCGTGTGCTCCGGGAATGGATTTCTTTAGGGAGGAAGCTTCAAGCTAGTAAGCATGTTATGATAGAGCAAATTGACGTTATTGTAGAGGAGTTTTAAAACGTGAGCGGAATGTTTATTACGGTTGAAGGACCTGATGGATCAGGAAAGTCCACACAACTTCAATTATTAGTAGAAAACTTAAAACAAAAAGGATATGACATCGTCGTGACCCGAGAACCTGGAGGAACAACGGTCGGGAATCAGATTCGCGAAGTGTTATTGTCTCCCGATCATCATGAGATGACACCACGTGTGGAGATGATGCTCTATGCCGCATCACGGGCACAGAACGTGGAACAAGTGATTCGGCCAGCGTTAGAGCGGGGCGCCATTGTTCTCTGCGACCGGTTCATCGATGCATCCATTGCTTATCAAGGATATGGATTGCAGTATGACCTTGATCAGATTCGGTCATTAAATGAATGGGCGACGAATGGTCTCACGCCCGATTTAACCTTTTTATTCGATTTAAATCCGGAACGGGCGAGTGCACGTATGAAAGATCGAGGACAGCTTGATCGAATCGAGAGTCGTGATCAAGCATTCCATGAGCGTGTCTATGCAGGATTCCAAACGTTACTGAAACAGTATCCAGAACGCATCGTTCGGATTGATGCCGATCAATCGATTGAATGCATTCAAGATGAGGTACTTGACTATACAATTGAACGACTACAACAAGGAGGCGTACAAAAATGATGAAAATGGTAATTGCAATCGTACATGATAAGGATAGCGCACGTTTGTCCGACGCACTCGTCGAGCAAGATTTCCGCGCGACAAAGTTAGCCACGACGGGCGGATTTTTAAAAGAAGGTAATACAACGTTTATGATGGGGATTCCACAAGAGCGTCTTGATGATTTGATGGATGTAATTCAATCGAACTGCTCGAGTCGCGACCAAATGATCACGCCGATCTCACCGATGGGAGGACATGCGGATTCATATATTCCTTACCCGGTCGAAGTACAAGTCGGAGGGGCGACGGTATTCGTCTTGCCGATCGAAGGATTCCATCAGTTTTAATGGGAGTTGGGCATATGCGTTTTCAAGAATTGAGCGAGTCGCAAACTGTCGTTTCTCGCATTATTCAAAATTCAATCGTTTCGAATAAAGTGGGGCATGCGTATATCTTCTCAGGAGATTATGAGCCTTATTTACTTGATACAGCCACATTGTTCGCTAAAGCCTTATTTTGTGAATCACCAGATGGTGCAGAGCCTTGTGGAGTGTGTCGAAACTGTCGGCGCATGGATTCTAAAAATATCGTCGACTACATTGAAGTGGAGCCGGACGGTGCGAGTATTAAAAAAGAACAGATCCAACAACTGCTCAGTGATTTATCACTACGAGGCGCTGAAGGCGATCGCCAAGTGTATGTCATTCACCAAGCGCACAAGATGACGACTCAAGCGGCGAACAGTCTATTGAAGTTCTTTGAAGAACCGGGTGTAGGCAAGCTTGCTATTTTAGTGACGACACAACCACAGCTGCTTCTTCCAACGATTCGTTCGCGTGCGCAACAACTTGCTTTTCGTCCAATCGACCGAGCTCAGTTGGCGCAAACAATGTCAGAAGAACTGTCCTGTACGTATGATTTGGCATACCTTGCCTTGACCGTTTATCCGAAATGGGATGACGCGAAAGAGGCACTTGAGCAGGAGTGGTTTGTACAGGCGTACGGGCTAGTGGTACAATTAATTGAAGTATTGACGAAACGACCTCAAGAGTTGCTCTTGTTCGCACAAGAAAAATGGTTAGGGCATTTCAAAGGACGGAATGAGTTGCGAGTCGGTCTTGAATTATTCGAACATTGGTTAGAGGAGGCACTTCATTTAAAAGTGCGAGATACGTATGCTCCGAAGCTATTTAAGAATGAGGCTGCCTTGTACAACGCGTTTATCCAAAATCGATCTGTCACCAAGCTTACACATGCGATTGAAAGTGTACATGCGGCCATTCGGCGACTTGAGGCAAACGTCAATCCTCAATTAACGTTCGAACGACTTTCGTTCGATTTGCAGAAAGGATAGAAGCGCGTGCTTGAAGTAGTTGGAGTCCGTTTTAAAGAAGCGGGAAAAATCTATTACTTTTCACCAGGCGATGCAACGCTTAAACGTGGGGACCATGTCATCGTTGAAACGGTACGTGGCATTGAGTATGGGGAAATCGTCCAAGTCGACAAGCAGCTCGGCGAAGACGAAGTCGTCCTGCCGTTGAAGACAATCCTTCGTGTCGCGGACCAAAAGGATGCGGATATCGTACGCGATAATCGACTGGCAGCCGTTGATGCTCACGCCGTCTGTGAAGAAAAAATTCGAGAACATCAATTAGACATGAAACTAGTTGATGTTGAGTATACATTTGATCGCAATAAAGTGATCTTTTATTTTACTGCCGAGGGTCGCGTCGACTTTCGAGAATTGGTAAAAGACTTAGCTAGTGTGTTTCGGACACGAATCGAGCTCCGACAAATCGGCGTTCGTGATGAAGCGAAACTCCTTAGCGGAATTGGGCCATGTGGTCGGGTTCTTTGCTGTTCGTCATTTCTTGGGGAATTCGAACCGGTCTCGATCAAAATGGCCAAAGACCAGAATCTCTCGTTGAATCCGAATAAGATCTCTGGAGTATGTGGTCGTCTGATGTGCTGTTTGAAATATGAGAACGACACATATGAAGAACTGAAACGTGATTTACCAGACGTCGGCAAGCGAATCAAAATTCCAGAAGGTGATGGTCGGGTAATCGGTCTTAACATTTTGGACCAACTCATTCAAGTTGAGCTCCACGATCGGACGCGTGTCGTCACATATACGATTGATGAACTCGTTGAAGTGGGTGCGATTAAACGAAAACCGTCAAAACAGTGATGGGGTGCTGAGCAGTGGAAAGAATGGACAAAAAAGAAGTGATGATGCGGGTGGATGCGATCGAACAACAGATGCAGCTCCTCACCGAACATTTAGGCGTGTTAAAAGAGCAGCTCGCTTATTTGCTTGAAGAGAACCAGCATATGTATCTAGAGAATCATCACTTACGCGAAAAAGTCGAACAATTGGCAGAAGTTGATACGACAAATGGTGATTCACAAATCGCATTGTCTGGGAAAGGGCAGAACAATTTAGCTGCGCTGTATCAAGAAGGATTCCATATTTGTAACCTCCATTACGGACAGGTACGAAAAGATGGGGACTGTCTCTTCTGTTTGTCGATGCTCAATAAACATTAATATGGGGCGATAGATAGGGGTTCCCTATCCGTCGCCTTTCTTTTATAGAAGGAGGAAACGATGGTAACGGTTAAGGATGGAGAACGCCTTGATGATTTACTCGGACGTCCAGGTAAGATCATTCAAAGTGATGATGTGTTCTCATTTTCATTAGATGCGGTACTGCTCGCAGAGTTTGTATGGGTACCGATCCAAAAAGGACAGCTGGTCGATTTGTGTGCCGGTACCGGGGCAATCCCGCTCTTTTTGTCATATCGTACAAAAGGAACGATAACAGGTGTGGAGATTCAATCGAAACTGGTCGACATGGCGAATCGAAGCATGGCGGTCAATCATCTCGAAGAGCGAATTCGAGTGGTGAAGGGCGATGTGAAAACAGCAGCGGCGCAGCTCGGGCATGCACGATATGACGTGATCACATGTAACCCGCCCTATTTTTTAGCGAACGAGACGTCACTCCGAAATCAAAATGAACATCATACGATTGCGCGCCATGAAGTGCTGTGCACGTTAGAAGATTGCATCAAGACGGCCAGTCAACTCGTCAAACCGGGAGGGAAAGTGGCGTTCGTGCATCGGCCAGAACGTTTACTGGATATCCTGACGTTGATGCGTGCGTATCGAATTGAACCAAAACGAATGCAACTCGTTTACCCGAAAGCGGGACGCGAGGCGAATACCTTATTAATCGAGGGATCGAAAGATGGAAAAGCAGGTCTTAAAATTTTACCGCCATTTGTTGTCTATGAAGAAGACGATACGTATACAGAAGCGATGCGAGCTATTCTCGATGCCTAAACATTATACGTACATCTTGGAATGCGGTGATGGAACGTACTACACGGGCTATACGACAGACGTGGAAAAACGACTCCTTGCACATAATGCCGGGAAAGGTGCGAAATATACGAAAGCCCGTCTCCCTGTACGACTTCGGTACGTACAATCGTTTGAGACGAAGCGAGAGGCCATGCGATACGAATGGTCCATCAAGCAATTGACCCGAGCACAAAAAGAGAAGTTGATGGAGGGGACGACCAATGAATTCACAGAAGAGCTATCAAACTGAACAACCGACGTTGTATGTCGTGCCGACCCCAATTGGGAACTTGGAGGATATGACGTATCGCGCGGTACGGACCCTTCAGGAAGTAGACTTAATCGCAGCGGAAGACACACGACAAACGATGAAGCTTTGCCGACACTTTGACATTGCGACAAAATTGATTAGCTATCATGAACACAATAAAGAAGTGAGTGGACCGAGACTGATTGACGATCTGTTATCAGGGAAGTCGATTGCCGTTGTCTCAGATGCAGGTATGCCTGGAATCTCAGACCCAGGAAGCGATCTCGTGCGATTAGCCATTGAGGCAAACATCCCGGCTGTCGTCTTACCCGGTGCGAATGCAGCACTCACGGCACTCGTCGCATCGGGACTTGCAACTGAACGTTTTCTCTATTACGGTTTCTTGCCGCGTAAGAAGAAGGATCGGGTTGAGGTTCTCGAATCGATTCAATACGAACCTGGCACCGTCATTTTCTATGAGGCTCCTCATCGTTTGAAAGAGATGTTGACAGCGATTCGACAAGTATTCGGGAATCGACAAATCGTATTAGGTCGTGAACTGACAAAAACGTTTGAAGAGTTTTTGAGAGGAACTGTGGATGAGGCGTTGACATGGTGTGAGGGTGAAGTGCGTGGTGAGTTTGTCGTCTTGGTGAGTGGAGCGACAGAGGCGGCACCTACGACAACGTGGTGGGAAACACTATCTGCATACGAGCACGTGGTTCACTATATCGAAGAAGGACTGAAACCAAACGCGGCAATCAAACAAACTGCGAAAGACCGCGGCGAGTCTCGGAATGATGTATACGATACGTATCATCAATTGCATAAAAAAGAGTAAGCAAGGAAATCCTTGCTTACTCTTCGCTGTAGTAATTTTCGAGCATGTTCTTCAACTCAACGAGAACACGTTGTGCACCTTCTGGTGACAAGATGAGTTTGCCGTCTGCCAATTTGAAGTTATCATCTGATACTTCGCCTGTGACTTGGCAAGTCATGTTTGGCTTATATTTTTTCAAAACGATTTGATCGTTGTCGACGTAAATCTCGAGAGCATCTTTCTCTGCGATACCGAGTGTACGACGCAATTCGATTGGAATAACGACACGACCAAGCTCATCAACCTTACGTACAATACCTGTAGATTTCATTTTGTGTTTCCTCCTCCAATGATGTCGAAATCTCGTGGTGACATGAATCGTCAAAATTCGACAATGTGACTACAGCAAAAAGCATACTAAACTTTCCAATTGCAGTCAACTGCTTACTATCTGGAAAAGTAAATTTTCGAAATTTGTCGAATCAAGAACGATATATACCTAAATTTCCCCGTAAGTTTGAACTTGAAACAAAGAAAGGGTATTTTTGGAACATTTATGACGAAGAAAACGCAAAAAAATTCCAAACAATTAGGTTTGGAAATTCTTTTGTCGAACCGTGTATAATGGAAATTGCATATGTCGAAAGGATGGAGAATAAATCATGGCGAAGCCGACTTTTTATATTACAACCCCAATTTATTATCCGAGTGCAAAACTGCACATCGGTCACGCATATACCACGGTAGCAGGTGATGCGATTGCGCGCTACAAACGCTTAAAAGGTTTTGATGTCCGTTATTTGACAGGAACGGATGAGCACGGTCAAAAGATTCAAGAAAAAGCGAAAGAAGCAGGCGTGACACCACAAGCTTTCGTGGATGAAGTCGTGGAAGAAATCAAGGTCTTATGGGACCGTCTTGAAATCTCGTACGATGACTACATCCGTACGACAGAGGACCGTCATAAGAAAGTGGTCGAGCATGTTTTCGAGACATTACTTAAAAATGGGGACATCTACCTCGGTGAGTACGAAGGATGGTATTCCGTACCGGATGAGACATACTACACTGAATCGCAGCTCGTCGATGGAAAAAGTCCTGACAGTGGACATCCGGTCGAACTCGTTCGTGAGGAGTGCTACTTCTTCCGCCTCAGTAAATACGCGGACCGCTTGATTGAATATTTTGAGTCACATCCTGATTTTATTTTGCCAGAATCTCGTAAAACCGAGATGATCAATAACTTCTTAAAGCCAGGTCTTCAAGATTTGGCTGTATCACGTACGACATTTGACTGGGGCGTACAAGTCCCATCGAACTCGAAGCACGTCGTGTACGTATGGGTCGATGCGCTCACAAACTATATCTCATCACTCGGATACGGTACAGACAACGATGAACTCTTCAACCGTTACTGGCCAGCAGACGTTCATTTGGTAGGGAAAGAAATCGTCCGTTTCCATACGATCATTTGGCCAGCCCTCTTAATGGCGCTTGACCTTCCGTTACCGAAGCAAGTATTTGCGCACGGATGGTTGCTCATGAAGGATGGGAAGATGTCGAAATCGAAAGGGAACGTCGTGGACCCAATCCCATTGATCGACCGTTACGGCCTCGACTCGGTCCGCTATTACCTTCTCCGTGAAGTTCCATTCGGAGCGGATGGCACGTTCACGCCGGAAGCGTTCGTTGACCGCTTGAACTTTGATTTAGCGAACGACCTCGGAAACTTATTGAATCGCACCATTGCGATGATTAAAAAGTACTTCGACGGAAACATTCCGGCATATAACGGAAATGTCACGGTATTTGATGCAGAATTGTTGAACGTGGTGAAAGAGACGACACGCAAAACAGAAGAAGCCATGGAGCACATGGAGTTTTCGGTCGCACTCACAAATATTTGGCAACTCGTCAGCCGTGCGAATAAATATATCGATGAGACACAACCATGGGTTCTCGTGAAAGAGGAGTCGAAGCGCGAGGAGCTGGCTTCTGTCATGACACATCTTGCGGGCGTACTTCGTCATGTTGCCATCATGATTCAACCATTCATGACGCGCGCTCCAAAAGAGATGTTCCGTCAGCTCGGACTCGAGGGAGAGGATATGTCATGGGAGGCGTTGGATACATTCGCAGACTTTAGTGACGCAGTCGTGACGGACGGGACACCGATTTTCCCACGTCGTGATGTGAAAGAAGAAGTCGATGCAATCCAAGAAATGATGCGTCAGGCGTCTAAAGCACGGATTGAAGAGACGGAGACGGCATCAGTAGAAGAAGCTGACGAAGACATTCGTCCTGAAATCACGATTGATGTCTTCGACCAAGTCGAATTCCGTGTCGGTCAAATCGTCGAAGCCGATAAGATTAAAAAAGCGAAGAAACTGTTGAAACTTCAAGTCGACCTTGGGAAAGAGACGCGTCAAATCGTGTCTGGTATCGCTGAATGGTATGCCCCTGAAGATTTGGTTGGCAAGAAAGTCATCGTTGTCGCAAACTTGAAACCAGTCAAGCTCCGTGGAGAACTATCGCAAGGGATGATTCTAGCGGCGGATCGTGACGGGAAACTCGAGCTCGCGACGGTCTCAGACCAGATGCCGAACGGTGCCATCGTCAAATAATGGAATGGGGGAGACCGCGGTCTCCCTCTCTTTTTCTAAGGAGGAAACAAGATGTTGATTGATACACATACGCACATCAATGCGGAACAGTTCAGTGAAGACGTGGAGGAGACGATTGTGCGAGCGAGAGAAGCAGGCGTTTCTCCGCTACTCGTTGTTGGATTTGATACACCGACCATCGATCGAGCCATTGAACTGGCAGAAACGCATGAAGATATTTATGCCATTGTCGGATGGCATCCTGTCGATGCGATTGACTGTACGGATGCGGATTTAGCACGAATCGAAACACTCATGAGTCATCCGAAAGTGATGGCACTCGGTGAAATCGGACTCGATTATCATTGGGACAAATCACCGAAAGATGTGCAACAACGCCTCTTCCGTCAACAAATCGCCATTGCCAAGCGGACGAATATGCCGATTGTCATTCATAACCGAGAAGCAACGGCAGATGTCCTTGATATTTTAGAAGAAGAGCATGCTGAGGAAGTCGGTGGTGTGTTCCATAGTTACAGCATGTCCGTCGAACTTTTGCCTCGGTGCCTAGACTTGAACTTCTATATTTCGTTAGGAGGACCGGTCACGTTCAAAAATGCGAAAGTTCCGAAGGCGGTAGCGCAAGAAGTGCCACTGGATCGTCTGCTTGTCGAGACGGACTGCCCGTACTTGACGCCAACACCGTTCCGTGGAAAACGAAATGAACCAGCGTACGTCAAATACGTAGCCGAAGAAATCGCCACTCTTCGCGATATGCCTTACGATGAACTCGCTGCTGCTACGACAGTCAACGCGAAGAAGTTGTTCCGACTCCCATGATCAAGCGTGTATTAGCGAGTATCGGTATTATTGCGACGGCTTCTGTGGCGTACGTGATGTTACAACCTGAATCGATTCGAATCGTCGATGACGGTGTAGTGATCGAGCATGAGACACGAGCCGACTCGGTTCTCGAGGTGCTCGAAGAGTTAAATATCACACTAGATGAATCAGATTATGTCACACCGGCGCTCAGTGAAGATGTACCAGACGACCGCCTAATCCGGATTGAGCGTTCACACGAGGTCTCACTTCAGATTGGCTACGGTCAAACGGAGACGGTGCAGACGCGTGAGCGGACTGTAGAGGATGTCTTATTGCGATACGGAGTCACGGTACGGGACGGAGATACGGTGTATCCATCAGTCCGTACACCGGTGACGAATGGGATGACGATTCGATATCAACCGGTCGTGGCCGTGAATCTCATTGTCGGTCAAGAGGCGTTGACCATTTATACAATGGCTACGGATGTGGAGCAACTCTTAATGGAAGAGAACATCGATGTGACGGAAAGTGATACGGTCATGCCGGCCCCTTCCACGCCGATCCGAGAAGGATTGACGATTACGGTCAATACGAATCGTGATGTCGTTCAATATGAGAGTGAGTTGATCCCGTTTGAAGTGGTCGAGGAAGAGGATGATACGCTCGAAGAAGGTGTGATGCAAATGGTGCAGGTCGGGGTTCCTGGACTTGAACGGACAAGGTATGCACTTACTGTGGAAAATGGTACAATTACAAATCGTACGAAAACAGATGTCGAGACGTTGCGTAAAACGATTCCGCAGATTATCAAAGTGGGAACGAAGAAAGTCACGGAACCGGTAACCGACCCTGAGTCGACGACCGCGGATGAATCGAGCCCATTCATTCCGGAAGCTGAAGTCGAGATTGCCGAACCGCCGAAAACAGATGACGTACTTGATTTTTCATCCGCAAAACAATTGCTTGTGGAAGCGACCGCTTATACGAACAATCCGGAAGACACGGTGACGTATGACGGACGCGTGCTGACAAGAAGCGGATATGATGTGACCGACACGATTTTGTATGAAGGCATGCGCATCATCGCCGTCGACCCTGCCATCATTCCACTCGGGACCCGCGTGTATGTCGAGGGAATCGGTATGGCGATTGCCTTGGATACAGGAAGTGCGATCAAAGGGCAAAAAATCGATATCATGATGGATGAAAAGGAAGAGGCTGTGACGTTCGGTCGCAAACCGCTCACCATCTGGGTGATTCCGAAGCAGGAAGAAGAGAAAGAAGGATCAGACAATGCGTGAGAAAATACAAGAAATTATCGTCGTAGAAGGGCGTGACGACACGGCACGACTTCAAGAAGTGTTCGACGTCGATACGATTGAAACGAACGGATCTGCCGTATCCGATCAGACGATTGAACGAATCCGTCGTGCCCAGGAGAAGCGCGGGGTCATCATTTTGACGGACCCAGATTATCCGGGAGACCGTATTCGGGCGATTGTCGAGGAACGCGTCAAAGGATGTAAGCACGCACACTTGCCTCGTGCCGAGGCGAAGGACAAACGTGGGAAAATCGGTGTGGAACATGCGACTCCAGAGTCACTTCGCCGTGTCTTAGGGGCAGTGTTTGAACCGCGTGTCGAAACGGACCAACCGATTGTCACACGGAAAATGGTATTGGAGGCGGATTTAATCGGTGGAGCAGCGGCCGCGACGCGTCGGAAGCGACTCGGGGTGTTGCTTCGAATCGGTGAGCCGAATGCCAAACAATTTGTAAAACGGGTCGAGGCGCTCGGCGTCACGATCGAAGAGTGGGAGCAGGCACTTGCTCAATTAGAGGAGGAACAGGGTTGAAAGACATTGCAACAATCCAACGAACGAAAGCGATTTTAGAGCGACATGGGTTTTCATTCAAAAAATCGCTCGGTCAAAACTTTTTAATCGATTTGAACATCTTGAGTAAGATTGTCGGAGCAGCAGAACTGAGTGAAGTGAGCGGTGTCCTTGAAATCGGTCCCGGAATCGGCTCATTGACCGAACAGTCGGCCAAGCGTGCCAAAAAGGTCGTTGCGCTTGAGATCGACCAACGTCTTTTGCCGATTTTAGACGATACGATGTCGCCTTATCCGCATGTGAAAGTCATCCATGGGGATGCATTGGAACTAGACTTACGGGAGATCGTGGAGCAAGAATTTTTAAACGAAGGCATTGAAGATATTTCGGTTGTCGCCAACTTACCTTACTATGTCACGACACCGATCATTATGCGATTGCTTGAGAGCGGTGTTAAGTTCCGTTCGCTCGTCATGATGATTCAAAAAGAAGTGGCAGAACGGATTGGAGCAAAACCTGGCACGAAAGCATACGGCTCGCTATCGATTGCGATTCAGTATTATGCGGAGGCGGAAGTCAGTTTCATCGTCCCGAAAAACGTGTTCATCCCAGCACCGAACGTCGATTCGGCCGTCATTACACTACGAATGCGTAAAGAGCCGGCCGTACAAGTGAAAGATGAGGCATTTTTCTTTGATGTGGCTCGTGCGAGCTTCGCTCAGCGCCGTAAAACCATCCTGAACAATTTGACAAACTATATCGGGAAAGAACATAAGGTCGAACTCGAACGTTCGCTTCACGAGGCTGGAATCGATCCGAAACGTCGCGGAGAGACGTTAAGCCTAGAAGAATTCGCACGTTTGTCTGACACAATTTTACCACTTAAAAATAGTTGACGACCTGAAAACGAGTCGTTATAATATTAATCTTTATTTTCATATTCAATTATGCTATACTTGTAACAGTGAGGTGAAGCGTATGCCAAAGACGTTACAAGAAATCAGACAAAAACTCGAATCGCATGTTGGTGAACGATTGACGTTGAAAGCAAACGGCGGTCGTAAGAAAGTTGTTACTCGGTTTGGAACGCTCGTTGAGACATATCCCGCGGTGTTCGTTGTGAAATTGGATGAAGACCTGCATAATGTGGAACGTGTCTCGTATAGCTACGCTGATGTCCTAACGGATACAGTTAAAATTGAATTCGGCAATTGATTTATAAATGAGGGGCGGATGCATTGGCAGCTGCTTCTTTTTTTGTGCGCCCGTTTACGGTACAATGGCGAACAGGAGACAAATGGGAAGGGTGAACGTGATGCGCACGATCAGTGTGAAAGCGCCGGCTAAAATTAATTTGACACTTGATGTCCTCGGAAAGCGTCCGGACGGCTATCATGAAGTAGAAATGGTAATGACGACAGTCGACTTAGCAGATCGCTTGGAGTTGACAGTTTTAGAATCGGATGAGATTCGGATTCAATCAGAACACGCCTATGTGCCGAATGATCATCGAAATTTGGCGTATCGAGCAGCAGCATTGTTGCGCGAGCGTTTTAACATTCAGCAAGGGGTCGAGATTGTGCTCGATAAACAGATTCCCGTGGCAGCTGGCCTTGCAGGTGGCTCGAGTGATGCGGCGGCAACGCTCCGTGGGATGAACGAACTGTTTTCATTGAACTTGTCATTAGAGGAGCTAGCAGAGCTCGGTGCCGAGATCGGATCGGACGTGTCGTTTTGTGTCATCGGTGGCACAGCCATTGCAAGAGGTCGTGGTGAACAGTTAGAAATGATTCCGTCCCCGCCACCGTGCTATGTCGTTCTCGGTAAACCAAAAATTGGGGTATCGACGGCAGATGTGTATCGGGCAGTGCGTATGGAAGAGGTACATCATCCTGATACCGATGCCATGGTGGAGGCGATTCGTCAAAAAGATTTTCATGGAATCTGTGAACACCTTGGGAACTCACTTGAGAGTGTGACACTCAAGCTGCACCCGGAAGTGAAACAGATCAAAGAAACGATGCGTCATTGCGGAGCGGAAGGTGTTCTCATGAGTGGAAGCGGACCGACCGTGTTTGCGCTGATCGAACACGAGCAAAAAGCGCATCGAATCTATAATGGATTGAAAGGATTTTGCCCAGAAGTGTTCGTCGTTCGGATTCTCGGCAAAAGACATTGAACAAAAACGAATGAAAGTGATATATTCTCAATAGAACATTCGTTTATTATTGAAGATGTGAAGGAGAATCCGTATGAAAATTCGTAGAAGTGGTCGTCTCGTCGATATGACCCGTTATTTACTTGATCATCCGCATCAGCTTGTCTCGTTGTCGATGTTTTCAAGTCGCTATAAAGCTGCAAAGTCGTCGATTAGTGAAGATCTTGTCATTGTCAGTGAAATGTTGTCCCATGATGGGATTGGAAAACTGGTCACTGTCCCTGGTGCAGCCGGTGGTGTCATGTTCATCCCGGGATGGAGTAAGGAAAAGTCGCTGGAGATGATTGACACGCTCTGTGAGCAACTATCAAAACCGGAGCGTCTCTTACCAGGAGGCTATCTCTACCTCACGGATGTACTAGGTAATCCAAGTCAGGTGAAACCGATGGGGCAGGTCTTTGCGTCCGTCTTCGCCGACCGGAAAGTCGATGTGGTCATGACGATTGCGACGAAAGGGATTCCACTTGCCTATGCGGTCGCTGAGCAGTTAGGTGTTCCGTTTGTCATCGTTCGTTCGGATAGCCGTGTCACAGAAGGCTCGACGGTCAGTATCAATTATGTATCGGGTTCATCGAAAGCGATCCGTACGATGGCGCTCGCACGTCGCAGTCTGCCACGTGGTGCGAATGTGCTCCTAATTGACGACTTTATGAAGGCCGGCGGAACGATTCGTGGGATGATGAGTCTCTTGAATGAATTCGAGGCCAACCTTGCGGGCGTCGGTGTCTTGATGGAGGCCGAAGGAGCCGAGAAGAAGATGGTGAGTGAATACGTCAGCTTGATGAAGTTAACGAATGTCGATCCTGATGAAGGGCTTGTCACCATTTCGCGGGGGAATGTGGAACAATTCTTAAAGTGATTGGCAAAATTTTGATTTCGTTTTATGATTAGAGGGTATAGAGTTATCAATATGAAGTCATGACGTTCGTTTGAAACCAACTGAACCTTACAGAAGATCACACCATGGCGTAGACAACGATGAAAAAGGGGATGCGAAACATGCAGATCACAGACGTAAAAATTCGCAAAGTCGCGACAGAAGGCAGAATGAAAGCGTTGGCCTCAATCACACTTGACCATGAATTCGTTGTACATGACCTTCGAATCATCGAAGGAAGTAGCGGTCTATTTGTCGCCATGCCGAGCAAACGGACACCAGAAGGGATTTTTCGGGATATTGCGCATCCGATTAACGGGGAGATGCGACAAAAGGTCGAAGCGGCTGTATTGGAAACCTATTCCAATATGGATGTGGAAATCCTTGACCCACAACATGTGTCATACGGTACACATGAATGACAGAAAACAGCGGTTAGGTTGCCTACCGCTGTTTTTTTGCGTTTCAATGGTTAAGGAACGGTACAACTATTGAAACGAAGGCATGGTTTCGATATAGTAGAAACGGTGTAAATAGGATTTAGTTGCAGAAAAGCCGAACTATACAGACCAATCACAGCTGTTGTGAGATAGGAGCGAATCAAGCATGGAGCGTTTTGCAGTCATTTTGGCAGCAGGAAAAGGGACGCGAATGAAGTCGAAGTTATATAAAGTACTTCATCCGGTTCTAGGGAAACCAATGGTCGAACATGTTGTCGATCAGTTAGACCAAATCGGTGTCAGTCGTCAAATCGTAATCGTTGGCCATGGGGCGGAAGCGGTACAAGACACGCTCGGCACACGGGTAGAGTATGCGGTCCAGGAAGAGCAGCTTGGAACAGGGCACGCTGTTCAGATGGCTGAAGCAGAGCTTGCGGGTAAATCAGGGGCGACGCTTGTCGTCTGTGGAGATACACCGTTACTCACGGCCGAAACGTTAGAAGCCCTTCTCGCGCATCACGAAGCGCAACAAGCAAAAGTCACGGTGTTGACTGCGATTGCTGACGATGCGACCGGATATGGTCGAGTCGTTCGTGGTGAAGATGGGAACGTGACGAAAGTCGTGGAACATAAAGATGCTTCAGAGGCAGAACTCGCCATCAATGAAATCAACACTGGGACGTACGTATTTGATAATGAATTGTTGTTTGATGCACTCAAACAAGTCGGGAACAACAATGCACAGGGTGAATATTACTTACCTGACGTCATTTCAATCGCAAAAGAAGCGGGCGAAGTGGTTGCGGCGCATACAGCACCGACGTTTGATGAGACAATTGGGGTCAATGACCGCGTCGCCTTGTCGCAAGCAGAGGCCATCATGCGTAAACGGACAAATGAACGTCTCATGCGTGAAGGGGTTACCTTCATGGACCCGGCATCGACATACATTTCACCAGATGTGGTCATCGGTTCGGATACGGTCATTTATCCGGGAACGGTCATTCTTGGTAAGACGACGATTGGCTCAGAATGTGTCATCGGACCAAACTCGGACATCCGCAACAGTGTGATTGAAGATCATGCTGTCGTACGCCAGTCTGTCGTGACAGATAGCCGAATCGGTGAGGCGGCTCAAGTCGGACCGTTCGCTCACTTACGTCAACAAGCTGTCCTCGGTGCGAATACGCGCGTCGGCAACTTTGTAGAGATTAAAAAATCGACGTTCGGCGACGGTGCGAAAGCGTCACACTTGAGCTATATCGGGGATGCGTCAATCGGTGAGCGCGTCAACTTAGGTTGTGGCTCGATCACAGTGAACTATGACGGCAAGAACAAGTTCGAAACAGTCGTGGAAGACGATGCGTTCGTCGGCTGTAACGTCAACTTGATTGCCCCTGTAAAAGTCGGGAAAGGCGCGATTGTCGCTGCTGGATCGACGATTACGAGTGATGTACCAGAAGAGGCGCTAGCGATTGCACGCGAACGCCAAACGAATAAAGAAGGCTACACAAAACGATAACTTGCTGCCAATCATTATGGAAAACAACGGAGGAGAATCCTAAACATGTCTACTGTATACGAACGAGAAATTCGTCTATTTAGCTTAAACTCGAACCGCCCGCTTGCTGAAGAAATCGCGAAAGAAATTGGTGTCCCGCTCAGCGATTGCCAAGTCAAACGTTTCAGCGACGGTGAACTCTATATCAACATCGAGGAAAGTGTTCGTGGAGATGATGTGTATGTCATCCAATCAACAAGCTCGCCTGTAAACGAAACGCTCATGGAATTGCTTGTCATGATCGATGCACTCAAACGTGCTTCTGTCCGTACGATCAACATCGTGATGCCGTATTATGGGTACGCACGTCAAGACCGTAAAGCACGCTCGCGTGAACCGATCACGGCGAAACTTGTCGCTGACCTTCTTACAGTAGCGGGTGCGACACGCGTCATCACGATGGATTTGCATGCAGCGCAAATTCAAGGATTCTTCAATATTCCGGTTGACCAATTACTTGGTGTACCGCTCATCTCGACTTACTTTGAAACAGAAGAGTTTCAAGCGAAAGATATCGTGGTCGTTTCTCCAGACCACGGTGGCGTGACACGTGCACGTAAATTGGCAGAACGTTTGAAAGCGCCGATTGCTATCATTGACAAGCGTCGTCCGAAAGCGAACGTCGCTGAAGTCATGAATATCGTCGGCAGTGTCGAAGGGAAAACGGCGATTTTGATTGACGACATCATCGATACAGCTGGAACGATCACACTTGCGGCAGATGCTATCGTCGAAGCGGGTGCGAAAGAAGTGTATGCGTCTTGTACACACCCAGTCCTTTCTGGTCCAGCGATGGAACGTATCGACAATTCATCAATCAAAGAGTTGGTCGTCTTAAATACCATCGATTTGACGGGTCGTCCTTGCTCGAGCAAGATCAAGCAAATGTCGGTCGCCCATTTGCTTGGGGAAGCGATTATGCGCGTACACGAGCATAAATCGGTCAGTACCCTATTCGATTAAAAAAACGAGGCCCGGAGGCATTCGCCTTTGGGCTTTTTTGTTCAGGAGGAAATGATATGAAATGCATCGTCGGTCTTGGGAATCCCGGGAAAAAGTTTGAGATGACGCGACACAATGTCGGGTTTTTAGCGATTGACCGTCTCGCCGAAAAGCATGGCATCTCGCTGAATGAAGCGAAGTTTAATGCCCTTATGGGAACGGGAAGAATCAATGGTGAACGCGTAGTACTCGTCAAACCACTCACGTATATGAACTTGTCGGGTGAAGCCGTCCGTCCCATTTTAGATTATTATAAGATTGAGATTGATGATTTATTAGTCATTTATGACGATTTGGATATGGTGCCCGGCAAGCTTCGTTTCCGTCCGAAAGGGAGCGCGGGTGGTCATAATGGGATCAAATCTCTCATTCAACACTTAGGAACGGCTGAATTCAAACGATTAAAGCTCGGAATCGGTCGTCCCCCGCACCCGATTAAAGTCGTCGACTGGGTGTTGATGAACTATCGTAAAGACGAGTTGCCGGAATTAAATGAAACACTCGACAACGCCGTTACTGCAGCCACTGATTTTGTGGACACAGATTGGCTGGCGCTGATGAATCGATACAACTAAAGGGTCATTGCACCCTTTTTTGTCGTATGAGTTGGAGGAAAACAAATGAATGCTTTAGAGAGATTTATGGTGGCGCTCCCTGAAACGAATGTGATTCGAGAGCGACTCCAAAAAGTGGACCGTCAATTGGTGACGGGGTTGACGACAAGCGCGAAAGCCCTCGTCTTGGCGGGACTCGTGAAATCGTCATCGAGACGTCTCGTCGTCGTGACGCATAACATGTATCAAGCCCAAAAGATGTTCGATCAACTTGAATCACTCATCGGTCCGGACAAAACGCTCTTATATCCAATCGATGAGACGCTAGCAGGTGAACTGTCACTGACGTCTAGTCCGGAACTGCTAGCTGCCCGAATCGATGCCCGTACTCGTCTCCTCGACCAAACAGGAGGCGTTGTTGTCGTGCCGCTTGGTGGATTACGACGCTATGTACCGAGTCCGGAAGCGTGGCAAGATAGTCGCGTTATGTTGAAGCCGGGAAGTGACCTCGATTTAGCGGATTTTGCGAAACAATTGACGGGCATGGGCTACGAACGAACGGCAACGGTGACCACACCTGGTGAATTTTCCGTACGAGGGAGCATTCTAGACGTTTATCCTCTTACGGAAGCGCGCCCATATCGAATCGATTTGTTCGACACCGAGATTGACTCCATTTTCACGTTTGACGCGGAAACGCAACGCTCGCTTGGTGTAGTGGGGGAAGTGTGCATTACGCCTGCGACCGAGTTCATCGCAACGGAGAATCAGCTGAAGCAGGCGGGCGGTGCGCTTCGGAAACAGTACGACCGAACCGTCGAGTTGATTGGAAATGAAGTCATCCGTCAAGCCCTTGAAGAAGGAGTCGTGACAGACATCGAGCGGCTTGAGCGTGGAGACCTTCCGGAGAAAGTTGGGAAGTATTCGCCATTGCTCTATACGTCCACGCTCCTTGACTACGTTGGGAAAGACGCCGTCCTCATTTTAGATGAGGTGGCACGAATCGATGACGCTGCCGACGTACAGGACCGCGAAGAGGCGGAATGGTTCTCTTCACTCATTGAAAAAGGAGAAGCCGTCAGTAATTACACGCTCGCCGTCCCGATGCATAAAGTCTTCCGCGACTTGAAGCAAGTGGCGTTCTCCTTGCTTCCGTCTCGTCGTTCGGGTATTCCGGAGAGCGATACGGTCCATTTGAGCTGTCGTCCACTACCGGCGTTCCATGGTCAGATGCATCTATTGAAACAGGAAGTCGAGCGATGGCAGCAAGGTGATCAACGCATCGTCGTACTGGCGGGAGATAAGTCGCGTGCAGATAAAATCGAAGCGCTTCTTTCCGACTATGGAATCGCCTCGACTTTCACCAATGTCGATGGAGAGTTAGAACCGAGACGTGTCTCGGTCATCATCGGTCAAATCGAAGGTGGATTCGAACTGTCGACGAGCCGTCTCGTTGTCGTATCGGAAGAAGAGTTATTCAAGCGTGTGACGAAACGAAAACGTCAGACGAAGAATTTGACGAATGCCGAACGAATCAAGAGTTACCAAGAGCTGAAGCCGAATGATTATGTCGTCCATGTACACCATGGAATCGGGAAGTACCTTGGCATTAAAACAATCGAGGTCGGTGGGATCCATCAGGATTATCTGCACCTCGTCTATGCAGGGGACGACGCCCTCTACGTGCCGGTCGACCAAATCGATCTCGTCCAAAAATATGTCGGGGCCGAAGGCAAAGAGCCGAAGATTTATAAACTCGGCGGCACCGAGTGGAAGAAAGTAAAATCGAAAGTTGCCAAATCGGTTGAAGATATTGCCGATGAGCTCATTAAATTGTACGCGGCACGAGAGGCCTCGGTCGGTTTCGCGTTCCCGCCGGACGATGAAGAGATGGGTCAGTTCGAATCTTCTTTCCCGTACGCCGAGACAGAAGATCAGGTGCGTTCGATCGCAGAAATCAAGGCGGATATGGAACGCTCCCGTCCGATGGATCGCCTTTTATGTGGAGATGTCGGATACGGGAAGACGGAAGTGGCGATTCGGGCTGCGTTCAAAGCCGTGCTCGCCGGCAAACAAGTGGCATTCCTTGTCCCGACGACCGTCCTCGCTCAACAGCATTATGAAACGATGCTCGAGCGGTTCAGTGAATTCCCGATTAACGTATCGGTCATGAGTCGTTTCCGTTCGAAGAGCGAGATGACCGCGACGAAGAAAGGGTTGAAAGAAGGTACCATCGACATCGTCGTCGGGACACACCGCGTGTTGTCAAAAGACGTGACGTTCGCCAACCTAGGTCTCGTGATCATCGATGAAGAACAACGCTTCGGCGTTAAACATAAAGAGCGTCTGAAGCAGCTGAAGACGAACATCGATGTCCTGACGCTGACGGCGACTCCGATTCCACGGACATTGCATATGTCGATGATCGGAATCCGTGATTTGTCCGTATTAGAGACACCGCCAGAGAATCGTTATCCTGTCCAAACATACGTCATGGAATACGACGGCATCGTCTTGCGTGAAGCGCTCGAACGTGAACTCGCTCGCGGAGGACAGGCGTTCTTCCTCTATAACCGCGTCGAAGGGATCGAACGAAAAGCGGAAGAGATTCGGGCCTTATTGCCCGATGCACGAATTGCAACGGCACATGGACGCATGACTGAAAGTGAGCTCGAGAGTCAGTTGATCAGCTTCCTAGAGGGCGAGGCGGATATTTTAGTCTCGACGACAATCATCGAGACAGGAATCGACATTCCAAACGTCAACACCCTCATCGTCCACGATGCGGACAAGATGGGGCTGTCCCAGCTCTACCAACTCCGAGGTCGTGTCGGACGTTCGAATCGAATCGCCTATGCGTACTTCACGTATCGGAAAGACAAGCGCTTGACGGAAGTGGCAGAAAGTCGTCTTCAAGCCATCAAAGAGTTCACGGAGCTCGGCAGTGGGTTTAAGATTGCGATGCGCGACTTGTCGATTCGCGGAGCCGGAAACTTACTCGGTGCACAACAGTCTGGATTCATCGATTCGGTCGGTTTTGACCTGTACTCACAAATGCTCTCTGAAGCCATTGAGGAACGGAAAGACCGTATGCGTGGACAAGCGAAACAAGTCGTCTTCAAACCGGAGATCACGTTCCAGGCCGATGCGTATATTCCTGATGACTACTTGTCAGATAGCGAATTGAAGATTGAGATGTACAAACGCTTCAAATATGTAGATACGCCGAGCGCGTTGTTCGCCCTTCAAGATGAACTGATTGAACGGTTTGGTGAATTCCCGGAACCGGTCGCGCTGCTCATTCAATTGACACGTCTACGTATTTATGGAGAACTGGCAAAAGTGAGTCGAATCAAGCAGACGCCAGGACGCATCGAGATTGTCTTATCAAAAGAATCGACGACGGCTCTCGATGTCCCGTCCTTCATGGAGTGGTCGATGCCTCTTGGTCGTAAGCTTGGCGTAGGGCAAGAAGACGGCGCCTTGAAACTGTCACTCAGCGGTCGGATGCCACTAACAGAGCTCTTGAATGATGCCGATACTGTATTAGAAGAACTGATGAAGCGGTTGGTAGGCGATGCGGTCGCCAAGTAAGTTTGCGCAAGGCGTCGTTCTGTTCGCCCTTGCCGGCTACGTATCGAAATTGATCAGCTTCGCTTATCGTGTCCCCTATCAAAACTTGGCGGGGGACTTCGGGCTTTATGCCTATCAAACCGTCTATCCGTTCGCGGCCATCGTGGCGTCACTCGGCATTTATGCGATGCCGGTCGTCATTGCGAAAATCGGCGTCGGTGCGAAAGGGACGAATCGTAAGTTAGAAGTCTTATGGGGAAGCTTTTACGCCTTACTCCTACTCTCGTCCATGCTTGTCGTCACGGTATGGCTGTTTGCCCCGACCCTGGCAAGGTGGCTCGGAGATGAGCAGTTAGCTCCTGCGCTACGTGTGATCAGTTTAAGTTATTTACTCATGCCGGCGTCAGCCGTGTTGCGCGGCGCATTTCAATCGAGAGATGACTTACGACCGAGCGCATGGTCGCAAGTGCTCGAGAACTTTGTCCGCGTGACGGTCATGCTATCGTTATTGTGGATTGGGGTGCGACTCGGAAAAGATGCCTATACGCTTAGCCAGTATGCGTACGGTGCGACACTCATCGGTGGGCTTGTGGCGATTGCCTTTTTAGTTTATCGCGCACGAGGAGTGCGGATTGTGAGGGTGCGCCGCGTCACGTTTCGGAGAGGAATGAAACTCTTGTTGACGACGGGTTTCGCGGTCGGATTCGCATCACTCGGGATTTTATGGATGCAACTGGTCGACTCCTTCACCATCGTCAATTTGATGGGTGGCACATATGAGGCGAAAGTGAGCAAAGGCGTGTTCGATCGAGGGTATCCGCTCGTGCAATTCGCCATCCTGTTCACCACGACCATCGGGATGGCCAATGTGCCGACGCTCGTCCGTCATTATCGGGCAGGTCATCTGCAAAAGACGACGCAGGGACTCCGGTCGATGATTCGTGTGACAACGGCGATTGCTGGTGCAGCGACTATCGGATTGATGGGTGTCATGTTTTTCTTAAATGTGGCCCTGTTTGAAGATGAATCTGGGACACGAGCCCTTGTCTTCTTAGCGACGAGCACGTTCGCTGCCTCCTTGGCGATTGCGAGCATGACATGTTTGCAGGCGATTGACCGAGAGTGGGTCGCGGCACGCAGCATGGTCGTCGCAATGTTAGTGAAAAGTGCAGTAAACGCATGGCTCGTCCCGAGTTACGGAATCGAAGGCGCGGCAATCGGAACATCCATTGGATTTTTAGCGATGGCGTTCTATAATTTCCGGGCGCTCGACCGCTCGATTCCGCTCGGGTCATTTCGATCGAAACACTATAAGTCGCTATGGAAAGCCCTCGTACCCATGCTGATTCTCATTGCCGTGTTAAACTGGCTAGGTCAGATGTGGGTCGACTCGCGAATCACTGCGTTCGGTTGGTTAATCGGAATGGTGTGTAGCGGTGCCGTCCTCTATATATGGAGACTATGGAGTACGCGAATGCTGTCACTTGCGGAATGGGAACTGATCCCGTTCGGAAGTCGTCTGCTCGACGTGCTCGAGAAAAAGGAGAACTAATATGGGTTATACAATCACGGTGGTCGGACTCGGGTCTGGTGAGTTGAATCAATTGCCGCTCGGTGTGTACCGCCATTTAAAACAGCAACCGCTCGTCTGGTTGCGCACAAAAGAACACCCTGTCGTTCAAGAGTTAGAAGCGGAAGGACTCGTGTTCGAATCATTTGATTCGGTCTATGAATCGAGTGATACGTTTGAAGAAGTATACGATCAAATTGTCGAGACGTTATTGAGTAAAAGTGAAGAAATGGCGATCACATACGCCGTACCGGGCCACCCGTTCGTAGCGGAACGGACCGTCGAACTATTGGTGGAACGGGGGGCCGATCTTCATGTGCTCGGTGGACAAAGCTTCCTCGATGCCATGTTCCAGGCGCTCCGGATCGATCCAATCAATGGATTTCAACTGCTTGATGCGACCGCACTCGACCTTGAACGTTTGCAGGTGACTCAACATGTCCTCATCGGGCAAGTGTACGATGGATTCGTGGCGGGTGACGTCAAAGTGCAATTGATGGAAAGGTATCCGGATGACCATCCCGTCACCCTTGTGACGGCAGCCGGTACGACAGAAGAGCGGATCGCGCACATCCCGTTATTCGAAATGGACCGGATGGCGGAAGTGAACAACTTGACGACGCTCTACGTTCCGCCGCTCGAGGATGAATCGTATTTGGCGAAGGATTTTGCGACACTCAAACAAATCATCGCAACGCTTCGAGGACCAGACGGGTGCCCGTGGGATCGTAAACAGACGCATGCGTCACTTCGCAAGTATCTATTAGAAGAGGCGTATGAGTTGATTGAAGCGATCAATGCAGAAGACGATGATGCCATCATCGAAGAACTCGGTGACGTCTTGCTCCAAGTGATGTTGCATGCTCAAATCGGAGAAGATGAAGGCTATTTCGATATTCGTGACGTAATCGGTTCCATCAGTGAGAAGATGGTACGCCGCCATCCGCACGTCTTTGGCGATGTCACCGTCGAAGATGCCTCTGACGTGGTGAAAAACTGGAATACGATTAAACAGACGGAAAAAGGGGAAAAGAAACAATCGCAACTCGATGGTGTTCTCGTCGACCAACCTTCATTGATGCGAGCGGAGCAACTTCAAAAGAAAGCGGCTCACGTCGGATTTGAGTGGGATGACGTATCCGGTGCCTTCGAAAAACTGGAAGAAGAGTTAAAAGAATGGCATGAAGACCTAAGTGATGAATCGGAACTTGGAGACGTATTGTTCTCCATCGTGAACATTGCGCGATACGTCGGGCTGAATGCCGAGCAAGCATTAGAACAGACGAACCGAAAGTTCAAACGTCGATTCGAGTATGTGGAAGCGAACGGTGACCTTCACCAGATGACACTCGAACAGATGGATGCGCTTTGGAACGAGGCAAAGGAGAAAGGTTTATGAGACTAGATAAGTTTTTAAAAGTGTCACGTCTAATCAAGCGTCGCACGTTGGCAAAAGAAGTGGCGGACCAAGGACGAATTCAACTGAATGGGCAAGTCGCGAAGGCGAGTACAGAAGTCAAAGTCGGAGATGAGTTACAAATTCGCTTCGGAAACAAACTCGTCACGGTCGTCATCGATTCAATCGCAGAACATGCACGTAAAGAAGATGCGAAAGAAATGTATCGTTTACTTAAAGAAGAGAAGATGGACGGTAGTATCAACTCATAAAAAAAAGTATACTTAATGTATTAAGAGGAGGGGGATGAGGCGATGAACGGACGTAATCCGATGGATCGACAACGACGCATTCGAGCGCTAGATGAGCGTAGAGAACAGCTAGAAAAAGATACACATCGCCGACGAGTTCATCTTCGACGTCGTTTGGCGGCAGCCTCTCTCCTGTTTTTATTTGTCATGGTGTTGATTGGACAGAGTTACTTCTCGAAAGTAGGGTATGTATCGGACCAGCAACAAGCTTACGCACAAGCGAAAGTGGAGTTGCGTGAACAGCAGGCCGAACAGGATGAGTTGAAAGAGCAAGTGGAACGGTTACAGGATGAGGATTATATCGCGAACTTAGCACGAAACGAACTGCTTTTCTCTAAAGATGGCGAGATTATTTTCTACTTCTCCCCAGAGGAATAAGTCGGTTCGTTGACCGTTAGGGAAACGACTCGTATAATTAGGAAGAATCAATCAAAAAAGGAGTACATTATTTTATGTCAATTGAAGTAGGAAGCAAGGTACAAGGTAAGGTTACAGGGATTACGCATTTCGGAGCGTTCGTCGAGCTCCCAAATGGCAAGACAGGATTAGTACACATCAGTGAAGTGGCAGACTCTTACGTCAAAGACATTAATGAAGTGTTGACTGTCGGTCAAGAAGTCACGGTAAAAGTGTTGAACGTCGAAAATGATGGGAAAATCGGGTTGTCCATCAAGAAAGCAGTCGACCGTCCTGTAAGCGAACGTCCTGAGCGTCCTGAGCGTCCAGCTGGTGAGCGTTTCTCTCGTGGCCCACGTCCAGGCGGCCCAGGTCAAGGTGGTCCACGCGGTGGCGGCGGTCCGCGCGGTGGCGGTCCACGTGGTGGCGGTCGTCGTGAACAGCGTCGCGAACCAGAAACATTCGATACATTGATGAGTAAGTTCTTGAAAGATAGCGACGAGCGTCTTTCGACGTTGAAACGTCAAACAGACTCAAAACGCGGTGGACGCGGAGCCAAGCGCGGGTAATCCTTCGTATACCAATTAGCTTCTACTCGTAACCATAGAGGTCTTGTAATGAGACGAGCCATGAACATTTTCGTTCATGGCTTTTTTTCTGTTTAAAAATTTTATAAAAAATAACTAAAAGAGTTGCTTTTTTTCGAGGAAGGGAGCAAAATAGGGAACATGAAAAAATAGTTATGTTTTATAAGTGAAGGTGGAGAGAAAAAATGAATGGATGGAAACTGTGGACGGCGGAGTGGCGAAGTATCTTTAAGAACCCACGTGTGTTGGTTCCGATTCTCGCAGTCGCACTCGTACCGTTAATGTACGCCGGTATGTTCTTATGGGCTTTTTGGGATCCGTATGGACAGATGAAAGATTTGCCGGTCGCCATCGTCAATGAAGACAAAGGGGCAACGTTTGAAGGAGAGTCGCTTGCAATCGGAGATGACCTCATTGATAAGCTGCTGGATTCGGAGGCGTTCGAGTTCGTCGAAACGACGAAGAAAGAAGCGGAATCTGGACTGAAAGACCATGACTACTACATGGCGATGGAGATTCCAGAAAACTTTTCAGAAAAAGCGACGACTGCTTTAGATGAACATCCGGAGCAACTCGAACTGAAGTATATCGCAAATGAATCGTATAACTTCTTAGCCGCACAAATCGGTGGTTCCGCGATGGAACAAGTCAAAGCGGAACTGTCGACCGAAGTCTCGAAACAGTATGTCAGTGCGTTGAAAGACGGGTTGAACGATGTGGCAGACGGACTCGGTGAGGCCGCAGATGGTGCAACGACACTTGCGGACGGCTCAACGTCAGCGAAAGACGGTGCCGTCAAGCTAGCGGACGGGACGAAGCTTCTCGCTTCGAAACAACGTGAGCTCGCGGATGGAGCAAGCCAATTAAACGATGGGATGACTCAGTTGGCGGATGGTTCATCTGAACTCGCGGATGGGACGAAGCTTCTCGCTTCGAAACAACGGGAACTCGCGAATGGAGCAAGTCAATTACGTGATGGTGTTTCGCAATTGGCTGATGGCTCATCTGCACTCGCGGATGGCAGTCAACAAGTGTACGAGGGCTCAGCCTCACTTGCGGACGGGGTCCATCGTGTCAGCGAGGGCGCTTCTGCCTTACAAGGCGGGACGAGCCAACTCGTTGACGGAACAGGGGCGTTCGCATCGAAACTAGATGAGCTGCACACAGGTGCGAAGACGTTGAATCAAGGTGTTCAAGACCTTGCTGCCGGAATCGAGCGCTCAAAAGAGGGGGCATCTGCATTACAGGATGGTGCTACAAAACTCACAGGAGCGTTGACTCAGGCGAAGGATGGCAACGCGGCACTTGTTGCGGGTCAAACAGACGTGGTCAATGGGATCGGACAAATGAAGTCCGAATTGACTGCGAAACAAGATGAGTTGATTGGACAATTGACAGCACTCGCTGAGTCGGGTCAATCGGCATCACCTGAAATGCTTCAAGCCATCGCGGCACAACTGAGCGAAGGGAAGCAAGAGACGGCAGCCGGGTTTGATCAACTATCCGCTGGTGCTGCAAAAGTGAAAGAAGGACAGGTCGCACTTGGTGCAGGTCTTGATCAGGCAGGTACAGGTGCAAACAAACTGTCGACTGGACTTTCTGACTTGAGTGCCGGTCAAACGAAATTAGCCGAAGGTGCGAACGCGTTGGCAAGTGGTTCAAGTCAAATCGAGCAAGGTACGCAAACGGCGGCCGATCGTTCCCAAGAACTTGTGTCAGCGAGTGCGAAGCTCAATCAAGGCGCGACACAACTTCAAGATGGGACAACTGAACTCGCCGTTGGAAGTGACAAGCTTGTAGACGCGACCGGACAGTTGTCTGAAGGTAGCGAAAAGCTTGCGGATGGAGCGAAGAGCGCAAGCACCGGTACAAGTGAATTGGTGAATGGTGCGAATCAGTTAGCGGATGGTGGTCAAAAGCTACAGTCAGGAAGCCGTGAACTGGCCGAAGGCGCGAAGAGTGCCGGAGCCGGAACGAGCAAGCTGACGGATGGCGCGAATCAGCTCGCGAATGGTGGAGAAGAACTTTCAGACGGTAGCGGTGAACTCGCTGACGGCATGAAGGAGCTCGCATCAGGTAGCGACGAACTTCGTGACGCCTTAGTGAAAGGTGCGAAAGACGCAGACATCGGTTTAACGGATGACAACGTCGAGATGATGGCCGGTCCAGTGTCGCTCGTCGACAACTCGATTCACGAGGTGCCTAACTATGGTACTGGATTCGCTCCATACTTCATGTCACTCGGACTTTTCGTTGGGGCACTCCTTCTCTCGATCGTTTATCCGTTATACGATCCAGCAGGACGTCCGAAACGTAGTCTATCGTGGGTATTGTCGAAATCTGGTGTCCTCATGGTCGTCGGATTCCTGCAAGCCTTGATTCTCGATGTGGCGATGGTGCAACTGCTCGGTCTTGAAGTGAGCGAACCGTTGAAATTCTTCGGTTTCAGCTGGTTGACGAGTATCACGTTCCTCTTTATCGTACAGTTGCTCGTGACAACACTCGGAAACCCTGGACGCTTCGTGGCGATCGTCTTGTTGATTTTACAATTGACGACGTCAGCCGGGACGTTCCCACTTGAATTGATTCCAAGAGCGTTGCAACCGTTCAATGCACTGCTTCCAATGACGTATACGGTTGCCGGATATAAAGAAATTTTATCGGCAGACGGTGCGCAGTACTTGCAGACGGCGACAACCTATTTAGTATTTGTGGCTGCCGGATGCTTTGCCTTACTATGGGCATACTTCCGCATTGCATGGAAGAAAAAATATCGTCAAGTCGCATCAGAAGCATGATGTAAAAACGGTACAAAATCGTGTATAGTGGTTAAGACGACACTATGCACGATTTTTTTCTTAAAAAAATATAAAAAAAGAATTGACACTCGAATGGTGACTGGTTATTATAGAAAATGTGCTTAGGACACAACAATAACATGGCGGTGTAGCTCAGCTGGCTAGAGCGTACGGTTCATACCCGTGAGGTCGTGGGTTCGACTCCCTCCGCCGCTACCATTTTATTTAGGCCCGTTGGTCAAGCGGTTAAGACACCGCCCTTTCACGGCGGTAACACGGGTTCGAATCCCGTACGGGTCACTTAACCTAAGCGTAAAGAAGCCATCTCAATCGAGATGGCTTCTTTTGTTATATCAAGGAGGGAATTCATGAAAAAGGTACTCGTCGCTGTGTCCGGTGGAGTCGATTCCATCGTCTTGTTGGACCGTCTCGTCAAGCAAGGATGGGATGTGGGGGTAGCGCACGTCCATCATGGCTTACGAGAAGCATCAGATGAAGAGTACACGTTCGTCGCGCACGTAGCGGCATCCTATCAAGTCGCGTTTCATGGGACGCGTCTCCATTTTCAAGAAGGAGCGTCACAGGCTCATTACCGTAAGGCCCGTTATCACTTTTTTGAAGACGTCATGAATGAACATGGATATGATACACTGGCCACGGCTCATCATGCGGATGATGTATTGGAGACGGTGCTCATTCAACTTCACCGAAACGTGATCGAAGTGAAAGGAATTCCCGAGAGAAGAACGTTCGGGCGTGGGACGTTGATCCGTCCTTTATTAAAAGAAACAAAGGCGCAACTCATCGAGTACGCTAGGAAGAACGAACTTGCCTGGAGGGAAGATGCCACCAATCAGGAAATGAACTATTTACGGAACCGGATCCGTCACGAAATCATTCCGAGGCTGAAACAAGTGTGGCCGACAGTCGTTGACGATGTATACGATACGGCGAAACAGGTATACGCTGAATGGGACAGGCGTTACCAGTCATGTGAGCAATGGATTGAAGCAAACGTAGAGCTTGGAATGAAAGCGTTTCATGTGAAACTTGATGAATTCAATCGCTTATCCTCGCTCGAACGGTATACGGTCGCTCGCTTGCTATCCCGTCGCTATGGGGTAGAGGTCAATGAGGCGCTTGAGAAGCTAAGGACAAGTCAAAAGGATACCGGGACATACCACCTGTCGGGTGAGTGGTTCATGATGAAGCAGAATAGGGTACTTAATCTTGTACAACGTTCAGCAGAAGCGTCACTTCATCCCATTCAGGTCGAGTCGTTGCCGGCTGTCGTTCAATTTGGAAAGCGCACGGTTTCGCTGTCCATCGAAGAAGGGCGAGAAGGTATTCCACTAAATGAAATCACTTGCCCGTTTACGATTCGTTCGCTCGCTCCGGGGGACCGGATGAAGTTGAACGTGGGGACAAAAAAAGTGTCCCGCATCCTAATCGATGAAAAGGTTGAGCGAACCATTCGACCGACTCTCCCGTTGCTTGAGGACGCCTCAGGGCGAATTCTCGCGATTGTCGGGGTAAGAGTTTCAGATTTTCTAGACAAGTCGGATGCGATTTGTCTACGATTAATGGTAAAATGATGATTGTGTCGAAACAGAAAGAGGAGGATTTCAAGATGTCATTAATGAACGATATGGAGAAAATTTTAATCTCACGTGAAGAGATTCAAGAAAAGGTGAAAGAACTCGCTGGAACATTGAGCGAAGACTATAAAGAAGAGTTCCCACTTCTCGTATGTGTATTGAAAGGCGCGATGCCGTTCATGTCGGACCTCGTCAAAGAAATGGACATCCATTTAGAGATGGACTTCATGGACGTGTCGACGTATCACGGAGGAACTTCTTCGACAGGTGAAGTGAAAATCGAGAAAGATTTAAATACATCTGTAGAAGGACGCGACATCTTGATTGTAGAAGATATTATTGATAGTGGATTGACGCTTGGTTATCTCGTCGATCTTCTTAAATACCGTAAAGCGAAGTCTGTGAAGATCGTCACGCTTCTCGATAAGCCGACTGGTCGTAAAAATGGTTTATCAGCAGACTATAGCGGTTTCGTGATTCCACACGAATTCGTTGTCGGCTACGGTCTCGATTATGAAGAGAAATATCGTAACCTTCCTTATGTCGGTGTGCTCAAGCCGAGCGTTTACGGGGGCTAACGTTTTTCTTTTGAAAATGTGACGTGGTAAGATAAAGGAAATCCCCAAAGTATAGGCATATACTGAATGGGCGAGAACATCGTTTCTCGGAATAGGAGGCAGAGAATGAATCGTGCAGTGAAAAACACATTGGTTTTTGGTGTGATTTTCCTAGCCTTGATCTTGTTCCTTCAATATTTGCAGAATCCGAATAGTCAGAGTGAAACGCTCTCGTATTCGAAATTCCTAGAATATGTGGAAGATGATCGGATTGAGACGGCAACCGTACAAGAAATCCCGGGGGCTATCTCGATTACAGGCGATCTTACAGGAGATGAAGACCAACGTTATGAAACAAACATTCCAGCGAACGAAGCGGAATATGCGGATGTATTAACGCAGCTTCGAGCGAATACGGATATTCAAATCGAGGAGGCTGAATCCAACAGTAGCTGGTTCAGCATCGTCTTCGCGATTTTACCGTTCATTATCATCTTCATCTTGTTCTTCTTCTTGTTGAACCAGGCGCAAGGCGGTGGCGGCGGTGGTCGTGTGATGAACTTCGGGAAATCGAAGGCGAAACTATACGACCAAGAGAAACGTCGCGTCACATTCAAAGATGTGGCTGGAGCGGATGAAGAGAAGCAAGAACTCATCGAAGTCGTTGAATTCTTGAAAGATCCTCGCAAATTCTCGAAACTCGGCGCACGTATTCCAAAAGGGGTCTTACTCGTAGGTCCTCCAGGGACAGGTAAAACACTCTTGGCTCGTGCGGTAGCCGGTGAAGCCGGTGTTCCGTTCTTCTCGATCTCAGGTTCGGACTTCGTTGAGATGTTCGTCGGGGTCGGGGCGTCACGTGTTCGTGACTTGTTCGAAAACGCGAAAAAGAATGCGCCATGTATCATCTTCATCGATGAAATCGATGCGGTCGGTCGCCAGCGTGGTGCCGGTCTCGGTGGTGGACACGATGAGCGTGAACAAACATTGAACCAACTCCTTGTTGAGATGGATGGATTCAGTGATAACGAAGGGATCATCATGGTAGCGGCGACAAACCGTCCAGATATCCTTGACCCGGCCCTCCTTCGTCCAGGTCGTTTTGACCGTCAAATCACGGTCGATCGTCCGGATGTCAAAGGGCGCGAAGAAGTATTGAAAGTCCATGCGCGCAACAAGCCACTCGATTCGACGGTGGACTTGAAGTCGATCGCACAACGTACGCCTGGTTTCTCTGGGGCAGACTTGGAGAACCTCTTGAACGAAGCGGCACTCGTTGCGGCGCGTTCGAACCGTACAGCCGTTTCAGTGGTCGATGTGGAAGAAGCGATTGACCGCGTCATCGCAGGTCCTTCGAAGAAGAGCCGCATCATCTCTGAAAAAGAGCGCAACATTGTTGCATATCACGAAGCAGGTCACACAATCATCGGTCTCGAGCTTGAGAATGCGGATGAAGTACACAAAGTGACGATCGTTCCACGCGGAAACGCGGGCGGATATGTCGTCATGCTTCCAAAAGAAGATCGTTACTTCATGACGAAACCTGAACTCGAAGACAAGATTGTCGGTCTTCTTGGTGGGCGCGTCGCTGAAGATGTCATCTTTGGTGAAGTGTCGACGGGAGCGAGCAATGACTTCCAACGTGCAACTGGTATCGCACGTAAGATGGTCATGGATTACGGGATGAGTGATAAACTCGGACCGCTCCAGCTCGGTTCAAACCATGGCGGACAAGTCTTCCTCGGTCGTGATTTCCAGACAGAGCAGAACTACTCGGATGCGATTGCGCAAGAAATCGATTTGGAGATTCGAGACATCATCAATCGCTGTTACGCGAAAGCGAAGCAGATTTTGACAGATCGTCGCGAAGATCTCGAACTCGTTGCGAAGACGTTGCTTGATGTCGAGACGCTTGACTCGAAACAGATTCGTCATTTGATCAAGACACGCGAATATCTCCCGCATGAGCCGGAAGAGGACGTGGATGGATCGACGGATGCGGATGACGCAGCGAAGAAAGATGATGCAGCCGTTCAACACGGTCAAGTCGTCGATCAACCTGAAGTTATCCAAGACAGTCAGCCGGATGTTGTACCTGAAGGCGATAAGCCAGAAGCGACACCGACAGAACGTCCGAATAACGAATCACGTTAATGAATGAGACGAATGCCCTTGACGAGGCATTCGTCTTTTTTCGTGTTATAATTCGAGCGAACTGCAATTGACAACAAAGTGAGGAACTATATCATGATTTTAGTGATTGATGTTGGAAATACAAATATTGTTCTTGGGATGTACGATGGAGACAATCTCGTACACCATTGGCGCATCTCAACGGATCGTACAAAAACGACCGACGAGTACGGCATGCTGGTGAAATCGTTATTTGATCATTCGAACGTTTCGTTCGAACAGGTCGAAGGGGTCATCTTATCCTCGGTCGTACCTCCTGTTATTTTCCCACTTGAACAAATGTCGCAACGATACTTCAATGTCCGTCCAATCGTTGTGGGACCAGGTGTGAAGACAGGGTTGGACATTCATGTCGAGAACCCTCGCGAAGTCGGGGCCGACCGAATTGTCAACGCGGTGGCTGGGATCGCCAAATATGACGGTCCGCTCATAATTGTTGATTTTGGGACGGCAACCACGTATTGTTACATCGATGAGAAACGTCGTTACCATGGCGGAATCATCTCACCAGGTATCATGATTTCAGTGGAGGCACTCTATCAGCGTGCCGCGAAACTACCTCGGATTGAATTGGCGACTCCACCGACAGTCATTGGGAAGAATACGATTCAAGCGATGCAATCAGGGACATATTATGGATATGTGGCCCAAGTGGACGGTATCGTGAACCGGATGAAGCGTGAAGTCGGTGAAGCGACTGTCATTGCAACGGGCGGGCTGGCACGATTGATCAGTGAACATGCAGAGACGATTGACCATGTGGATTCGTTCCTGACACTCGAAGGCCTCCGTCTCATTTACGAGCGTAATCAAAAGTAAACTAAAGGAGTTACATCATATGATTCATACAGAACAACAAGCATTACTCGACCAGATGAAGGATGACTATCTCGTTCGTGCCCTCGGTTTTAACGGAGAGGTTCGTGCCTTTGCCGCACGCACGACAAAAACGGTATATGAGACGCAACTTCGTCATCAAACGACACCGGTTGCTTCAGCTGCCCTCGGACGGACGATGACAATCGGTTCGATGATTGGAGCGATGCAAAAAGGTGCAGCGCGTGTCACGCTTAAAGTAGAAGGTGATGGTCCAATCGGGAAAATCATCGTAGACGCAGATACAGCAGGAGATGTTCGTGGATATGTGTCATACCCGCGTGTCGATGGCGGCACATTCGTCAACGAACAAGGAATGACGAAATTGAAAGTCGGCGAAGCCGTCGGGAAAGGAACCATCTCTGTCATTAAAGACTTAGGCTTGAAAGACTATGTCGGTGGTTCTTCAGAGATTCAAACGGGCGAAATCAGTGAAGACTTCACGTACTATTTCGCAACATCTGAGCAAGTGCCGTCAGTCGTCGGAGCGGGTGTCCTCGTCTTACCGGAAGATGAATCGATTCTTGCGGCAGGCGGAATCATCGTCCAGTTGCTCCCGAACGCTTCTGAAGAGACGGTACAAGCGCTCGAAAAAGCACTTCAGACGTTCCCACCCGTATCTGTTTTGATCGGGGAAGAAAAAACGCCAGAAGAAATGCTTCAATTACTCCTTGGCGATAGCCTTGATGTCCTCGACACGAACCCGATCCAGTTCAACTGCACATGCAGCCGTGAACGAATGGAAAGTGCCATTATCGGTCTCGGAAAAGAAGAGATTCGTCAGATGATTGAAGAAGATGGTGGAGCCGAAGCCGTATGTCATTTCTGTGGCGAAAAGTATCATTTCTCAGCGGAACAGTTAGAGACGATGAAAGTTCAGGCGCAGGCGTAAGCAACGTTCCAAATTGCATATTTTCAATTCGATAGGGTATGATAACAATATCGGAATAGTCGGAATTATGAAGGAGGAAATGCAATGCGTATCGTAAACTCAGTAACAGACTTGATTGGAAAGACTCCGATTGTGAAATTGAACGGAATGACTGGACCAGAGGATGCCAACGTGTATCTGAAGCTCGAATATATGAACCCGGGATCAAGCGTCAAAGACCGGATCGCCCTCGCCATGATCGAAGCGGCCGAAAAAGACGGTATCTTGAAGCCAGGTGATACAATCATCGAGCCAACAAGCGGAAACACGGGCATCGGGCTCGCGATGGTCAGTGCCGCAAAAGGATATAAAGCCATTCTCGTCATGCCTGAAACGATGAGCATGGAACGCCGAAACCTCCTTCGTGGATACGGGGCCGAATTGATTTTGACACCAGGACCTGAAGGGATGGGTGGAGCGATTCGTCGTGCTACTGAAGAAGCCGAGAAACATGGCTACTTCCTCCCGCAACAATTCAATAACGCAGCCAACCCGAACGTCCATGAAATGACGACGGGACCTGAGATTGTGGAGGCGTTTGAAGAATCAGGACTTTCAGTCGACGCTTTGATTGCCGGAGTCGGGACAGGCGGTACCATTACTGGAGCAGGTAAAGTCGTGAAGGCGAAGTACCCGGACGTAAAAATTCTCGCCGTTGAACCGGTCGATTCACCTGTCTTATCAGGCGGGAAGCCGGGACCTCATAAGATTCAAGGGATTGGGGCTGGATTCGTTCCATCAATCCTCGATACGGAGATTTATGAAGGGGTTCTTCAAATCACGACAGAGCAAGCGTTCGAATACGCTCGTCAGGCGGCACGTACGAACGGTGTCCTCGGTGGTATCTCTTCAGGAGCTGCCATTGCGGCAGCGCTTGATACAGCGAAACGTCTTGGTAAAGGGAAAAACGTATTGGCGATTATCCCGTCAAACGGTGAACGTTACTTGAGCACACCGCTCTATCAGTTTGATGAAGAGTCAAACGAGAGTCGCGTATAACATTTCAGGCAGTAATCGAGAGACATTCTCTTTCGATTGCTGCCTTTTCTTGTGTACAATAAAAGGCATGAATGAATAGACGGAGGAATGACATGTGAGATCGACTGCGTTCAGAACAAAGCGGATGACGAAAGAGAAGATGTATGAGGCATACATGACGTTGACAGCGGATCAACCGTATCATGCATGGTTAGAGAGTGGGAGAGCGGGACGGTATACGATTGCGGGAATCGAGCCGTTCGGTCGCTTTCATGTAAAAGATGATGTCGGACTCTTGCAAGTGGGCGATACGACCGAAACGCTATACGGAAAGCCGCTTGAGCTCGTCAGTGAGGTGCGGAAGCGATTTGAGGCCGAGCGTCCGGAAGGGGCTCCTCCTTTCTTTGGTGGCATGATCGGGTATGTTAGTTATGATGTAGCCCGGACGATTGAACGTCTCCCTGAGCAAGCGGAGGATGATTTGTCGACACCAGACGTCTCGTTTCTTCTGTTTGATGAGGTGGCGGTGTTCGATGAAGTGGATTCGACTCTGTACTTGATGGTGACGGCGGAGGAAGGTGCAGAACGTAAGGCGGACCGATTGGCGGCCATGTGGAACGTCGAGTCGCATTACGCGTTCAAGCCGACAGGGCAGTCATCGGTAGAGCGATCGCGCTCCATGTCCCAGGAAGAGTTTGTTGAAGCGGTCAAACGGATTCAGTCCTATATCGTAGAAGGGGACGTGTTCCAAGTGAACTTGAGCGTTCGGCAGTCTGAAACACTTCTCGCTGACCCGCGTCGTGTATATGATACGTTGCGACAAATGAATCCATCTCCTTATATGGGCTATTTCGTGGATGACGCTTTGACGATGGTCTCCGCTTCACCAGAGTTGTTGCTTGAAAAACATGGAACCGACATTTCGACGCGCCCGATCGCGGGTACGCGTCCACGTGGCAAAGATGATGTGGAGGACCTAGAGTTGGCGAACACGTTGCTTGAAAACGAGAAAGAGCGAGCAGAACACGTCATGCTCGTCGACCTCGAACGGAACGACCTTGGCAAGGTGGCGGCATATGGCAGCGTTCATGTTGATGAATTGATGGTGATTGAGAAATACTCACACGTGCAACATATCGTCTCGAACGTACGGGGTACGATTCGGGATGAAGTATCAGGAGCCGAAGCGCTGGCAGCGATGTTCCCAGGCGGCACCATCACCGGCGCCCCGAAAATTCGGACGATGGAAATCATCGAAGAACTCGAACCAGTTCGCCGGGGACTCTACACCGGTTCATATGGATGGTTAAGTTGGAATGACGACCTTGTCTTCAATATCACGATTCGAACGATGGTCGTGAAAGACGGAATCGCATACGTTCAAGCGGGAGCAGGTATCGTGATTGATTCGGATCCGGTCTCGGAATATGAAGAATCCCTGTCCAAAGCGAAGGCGCTATGGGCGGCGAAACACATGACGGAGGAAACGACATGATTGTATTGATCGACAACTATGACTCATTTACGTATAACTTGGTGCAATATTTCGGTGAACTCGGTCAAGAACTGGTCGTGTATCGAAACGATGAAGTCACGATTCAAGAGATTGAGGCGCTTGCCCCGAGTTATCTTGTCATTTCGCCGGGACCTTGCACTCCGAATGAGGCGGGAATTAGCGTTGAGGCAATCCGAGCGTTCGCAGGTCGTATCCCGATTTTAGGGGTTTGCCTCGGACATCAGGCGATTGCGCAAGCGTTCGGCGGAGAAGTCGTCCATGCGGAGCGGCTCATGCATGGAAAAACGTCGAAGATTCAACATGACGGAAAATCGATTTTCAAGGAGATTCCACAACAGACGATTGTGACCCGTTATCATTCGTTGGCCGTGGAGCGTTCGTCGCTACCAGAGTGTCTAATGGTCACTGCAGAGACGGAGACTGGAGAAATCATGGCACTCCGTCACCGAACGCTTCCGATCGAAGGGGTGCAATATCACCCTGAAGCGATTTTGACTGAGCATGGGAAGGAAATGATTCGAAACTTTATCGAGGAGTATCGCCATGTGGTATTGGCATAACGGAGAGTTAGTCGAACGTGAGAAGGTGTTGATCCCGGTTGAAGATCACGGTTTCTTGTATGGAATGGGCTTGTTCGAGACGTTCCGTACATATGAATTCGTCCCTTTCCTGTTCGATGCCCACTGGGAGCGCTTGATGAAGAGTCTCGATGAGTTGTGGATAGACTTCCCGTTTACGAAAGAAGAAATCGGGACGGCGATTCAGCAACTGTGCCGTCAAAACGATGCACCCGACCTCTATATCCGCTTGAACGTGTCGGCAGGAGTTGCACCACTTGGTCTCTATGCGGGGCGTTATGAGACACCGAACGTCACGTTAATAGTCAAACCGCTCTCCTCAGAAGTTGTACCACAGGAAAAGCGAGTCGAACCGATCCCGTTTCCGAGAAGTCGTCCTGAAGCGGCTTTTCGATTAAAATCGCACCATTACATGAACAATATCCTTGGGAAACGGACCTTACAAGACCAGAGTGCTGAAGGACTATTTGCGGACGAGCATGGACGTGTAGTGGAAGGGCTCGTGTCGAACATCTTTTGGATCGGTCCAGATGATCGGTTATACACGACTCCGCTCTCGAGCGGAGCACTCGCAGGTGTGACGCGACAATGGGTGATGGACCATTTCTCTGTAGTCGAACAACCCGTGACATTTGAAGAATTGACTGCAGCGAAAGAGATTTGGATGACGAATTCAATCCAACAAGTCGCTCCGGTGACGCATTATGGAAATCTGAGATACCCCGGTAAAGACGGGGTACGATTTAACGAAGTGTGGGCGAAACTCGTTCGCTCACTTGGTTAGGAGGCGGAAACATGACGAAAATCATGGGTATTTTAAACGTGACCCCGGACTCGTTTTCGGATGGGGGACGGTATACGGCAATCGAGGAAGCTGTACGACATGCGAAACAACTCGTACAAGAAGGTGCCGATGCGATTGATATCGGTGGAGAATCGACAAGGCCGGGCGCAGTACTTGTTTCCGAGGAAGAAGAGATTGAACGTGTCGTCCCAATCATCCGTCGACTGAAAAACGAAATCGATGTTCCGATTTCGATTGATACGTATAAGCCGATGGTGGCGAGAGCGGCAATCGAGGCCGGTGCGACGATCATCAATGACGTATGGGGTTCGAAATGGGGAGACCGCTCGATGGCACGTGTCGCTTTCGAATGTGGGGTTCCCATCATTCTCATGCACAACCGGGAAGACCGGGATTATCATCATTTCGTTGAAGACGTCGTCCGCGACTTGCAAGAATCAATCGACATTGCGCATGCGGCAGGCGTAAAAGATGAGCACATTTGGTTAGACCCGGGCATCGGATTTGCGAAAGACGTGGCGCAAAACCTTGAACTCATGAATCATCTCGACGTGATCACACGTCTTGGGTATCCTGTTCTGCTCGGCACGTCGCGTAAGTCGTTTATCGGGCATACGCTCGATTTACCGACAGAGGAACGGCTCGAAGGAACGATTGCGACGACGTGTCTTGGCATCATGAAAGGGTGCGACTGGGTTCGCGTGCACGACGTCAAAGCAAACGCCCGTGCTGCGAAGATGATGGATGCGATGATTGGGGGGAACGGACATGGATAAAATATTTGTGAACGGGATGCGTTTTTACGGGTATCATGGGGTGTTTGAAGAAGAAAACCGTCTCGGTCAACGGTTTCACGTGGATTTAATGTGTGAACTAGATCTCGCGCCTGCGGGACGTTCGGATGACTTGAACAATGGGGTCAGCTATGCCGGCTTGTATCAATTGACGGAAGATATTGTGACGGGAGAACCGGTCAATTTGCTGGAAACACTCGGAGAACGCATCACGACAGCCGTGTTGGCGCATAATGAGTTGATTCAACGTGTGACGGTTAAAGTGATTAAACCGGACCCACCCATCCCGGGACACTATGACTCAGTGGCAATCGAGATGACAAGGGGACGGACGTCATGATTTATATTGCATTAGGAGCAAACATTGGAGATCGGGCTGGGCAGTTGTCTGCGGCAATCGATGAGATGGAGCGAACGGGTCTCCACGTCACGAAACAGTCGTCGGTCTATGAGACGGCTCCCGTCGGATATACAGAGCAACCTTCGTTTTTTAATATGGTGGTCGAAGTCGAGAGTCGCCAATCCTCGGACGAATTGCTCAACACGCTTCAACAGATTGAACAACGATTAGGACGGGAACGTTTATTTAAGAACGGACCGCGTACCATCGACCTTGACATCCTCTTTTATAACGGGGAAGATATACAATCAGAACACTTAACGGTTCCGCATCCGCGCATGCAGGAACGTGCATTTGTTCTTGCCCCGTTAGCAGAGATCGCACCAGAACTCGTCGTTCGAGGACGGACGGTCGCCTCTTGGCTTGAAGGGTTACCAATGACGGACCGCCAAGATGTCGTCCGGTTACAGTTGCTTACGAATTTGGTGAAATGAAGGATGTGTTGTCTTGACAGGCTTTAAGATTGGAAACATAGAGATTAAAAACCGTGCAGTCCTCGCGCCGATGGCCGGCGTGACCAATCCCGCTTTCCGTTTGATTGCAAAAGAGTTCGGAGCGGGACTCGTCTGTGCCGAAATGGTCAGTGATAAAGGCATCTTGCTCGAGAATGCTCGGACGATGCGCATGCTATACGTCGATGAACGAGAGAAACCGCTCAGTTTACAAATCTTCGGCGGTTCGAAAGATACACTCGTCAGAGCGGCGCAGTACGTCGACCAAAACACCAACGCGGATATCATTGATATCAACATGGGTTGTCCCGTACCGAAAGTGACGAAGTGTGACGCAGGGGCGAAGTGGTT
>NZ_CP073755.1:90000-145000 GCF_018255795.1 Exiguobacterium sp. PFWT01
TGAGGCGGAGCCGCAGCGAAAGCGAGTCTGAACAGGGCGCATCAGTCCGTCGTCGTAGACCCGAAACCAGGTGATCTACCCATGTCCAGGATGAAGGTCAGGTAACACTGACTGGAGGTCCGAACCCACGCACGTTGAAAAGTGCGGGGATGAGGTGTGGGTAGCGGTGAAATGCCAATCGAACCTGGAGATAGCTGGTTCTCTCCGAAATAGCTTTAGGGCTAGCCTCGAGGTGAAGAGTTCTGGAGGTAGAGCACTGATTGGACTAGGGGCCCCCACAGGGTTACCGAATTCAGTCAAACTCCGAATGCCAGCAACTTGTACTCGGGAGTCAGACTGCGAGTGATAAGATCCGTAGTCGAGAGGGAAACAGCCCAGACCATCAGCTAAGGTCCCCAAGTGTATGTTAAGTGGAAAAGGATGTGGCGCTGCACAGACAACTAGGATGTTGGCTTAGAAGCAGCCACCATTCAAAGAGTGCGTAATAGCTCACTAGTCGAGTGGCGCCGCGCCGAAAATGTAACGGGGCTAAACATACCACCGAAGCTATGGATCCCGTAAGGGATGGTAGGAGAGCGTTCCAAGCAGCAGTGAAGCGGTATCGTGAGGAGCCGTGGAGCGCTTGGAAGTGAGAATGCCGGTGTGAGTAGCGAAAAGAGGGGTGAGAATCCCCTCCGTCGAAAGCCTAAGGTTTCCTGAGGAAGGCTCGTCCGCTCAGGGTTAGTCTGGACCTAAGCCGAGGCCGAAAGGCGTAGGCGATGGACAACAGGTCGATATTCCTGTACCGCCGTACCACCGTTTGAACGATGGGGGGACGCAGAAGGATAAGGTGACCGTGCGACTGGAAGTGCACGGACAAGCAGCGAGGCCGTCGGGTTGGCAAATCCGCCCGGCATACAAGGTTGAGCTGTGACGTGGAGCCCGTAGGGCGAAGCACCGGATTTCACGCTGCCAAGAAAAGCCTCTAGTGAGGAGGTCGGCGCCAGTACCGCAAACCGACACAGGTAGGCGAGATGAGAATTCTAAGACGCGCGGGATAACTCTCGTTAAGGAACTCGGCAAAATGGTCCCGTAACTTCGGGAGAAGGGACGCTTATGGAAACATAAGCCGCAGTGAATAGGCCCAAACGACTGTTTAGCAAAAACACAGGTCTCTGCTAAATCGCAAGATGAAGTATAGGGGCTGACGCCTGCCCGGTGCTGGAAGGTTAAGGGGATGTGTCATCGCAAGAGAAGCACTGAACCGAAGCCCCAGTAAACGGCGGCCGTAACTATAACGGTCCTAAGGTAGCGAAATTCCTTGTCGGGTAAGTTCCGACCCGCACGAAAGGCGTAACGATTTGGGCACTGTCTCAACGAGAGACCCGGTGAAATCATAGTACCTGTGAAGATGCAGGTTACCCGCGACAGGACGGAAAGACCCCATGGAGCTTTACTACAGCCTGATATTGAGGCTTTGTACGCGATGTACAGGATAGGTGGGAGTTTGTGAAGCCGGAGCGCCAGCTTCGGTGGAGACACCCTTGGGATACCACCCTTTGCGTATAGAGTCTCTAACTCGCAGCCGTGATCCGGCTGGAGGACCGTGTCAGGCGGGTAGTTTGACTGGGGCGGTCGCCTCCTAAACAGTAACGGAGGCGCCCAAAGGTTCCCTCAGAATGGTTGGAAATCATTCGAAGAGTGCAAAGGCAGAAGGGAGCTTGACTGCGAGACCTACAAGTCGAGCAGGGACGAAAGTCGGGCTTAGTGATCCGGTGGTTCCGCATGGAAGGGCCATCGCTCAACGGATAAAAGCTACCCTGGGGATAACAGGCTGATCTCCCCCAAGAGTCCACATCGACGGGGAGGTTTGGCACCTCGATGTCGGCTCATCGCATCCTGGGGCTGGAGTAGGTCCCAAGGGTTGGGCTGTTCGCCCATTAAAGCGGTACGCGAGCTGGGTTCAGAACGTCGTGAGACAGTTCGGTCCCTATCCGTCGTGGGCGCAGGAAATTTGAGGAGAGCTGTCCTTAGTACGAGAGGACCGGGATGGACGCACCGCTGGTGTACCAGTTGTTCCGCCAGGAGCACCGCTGGGTAGCTACGTGCGGACGGGATAAGTGCTGAAAGCATCTAAGCATGAAGCCCCCTCCGAGATGAGATTTCCCTTTGAGCAATCAAGAAAGACCCCTCAGAGACGATGAGGTAGATAGGTCATGGGTGGAAGCGTGGCGACACGTGGAGCTGAATGATACTAATCGGTCGAGGCTTTGATCTAGTCTATGGTTTGTGTTGATGAATCCTCAGTTTTCAGGGAACAAGCCCTGTAAAGTCTGGTGGCGATAGCGAGACGGCCACACCCGTTCCCATGCCGAACACGGAAGTTAAGCGTCTCAGCGCCGAAAGTAGTTGGGGGATCTCCCCCTGTGAGGATAGGACGTTGCCAGGCAACAACGCAGAGGACGACCGAGCATACGCTCGGTCGTTTTTTTGTTTTAGCGATGCTCTCGAACGAGAGACATCGCTTTTCGTTTGCCTTTTTTTAAATCAATGATAAAATATAGTCAAAAGTCAAAGATGGTCAGAGGGTGGTGGAGATGAGAAATATTTCGGATGTCATCGAACAGTATTTGAAGCAAGTCTTGAAGGAAAGTCAGGCAAATGCGATTGAAATCAAACGTCAAGATATCGCACAACGATTCGAATGTGTCCCATCCCAAATCAATTACGTCATCAACACACGTTTTACCGTCGAAAAAGGATATTTAGTAGAAAGTAAACGTGGCGGTGGCGGATATATTCGTATTCGACGCGTCATTTTACACGAAAAACAAGATGTTCTCTCTAGTTTGATGGATGTCATTCATGAACATCCACGTTTGAACGAACAGCTCGTTGAAAATGTGCTGATTCGATTGGTTGAAGAACAGATGATGCACGAACAAGAGGCGCAGTTGATTTATCATCTCTTATCAGATGAAGCATTGAACTTACAAGTTGACGATCGCTCCTATATTCGACGTCAACAACTACTCGCGCTGATGAAAGTACTTCGTTATCGTAATGGAGGGTAAGTCGTATGCTATGCGAACGTTGTAAACAGCGACCGGCTGTCAATGAAGTCGTTGTCATGGAACAGGACGTGCCCGTAAAAAAACGGCTATGTCGACAATGTACGGTAGAACTTATGACGGGCTATGTCCCGGTCGTAAAGCGTTGCCCGACCTGTCAGATGACGCGCCAAGATTTATTACGTGTACGAAAAGCAGGATGTGCTACGTGTTATACCGTATTTCGTGATGAACTGATTAAAATCACACGTCAATATCAACAAGGACATGATCATCACATCGGTTCGGTCCCTGACCAGTTACGTACACCGCATGAACGAATCGAAGAGCGACTCGAAAAGTTGGCAGGGGAGTTGACCCGCGCTGTCGAACAAGAAGATTATGAACGAGCAGCACGTATTCAAAAAGAAATGAAGCAATTAGAAGGGCAAGGTGATGTCTAATGGAAACGTTCCTAACACATCCACTTGGTCCAAAAATGAAAGAGCGTGCCAAATTGGATGACCTGGTCGTCTCTACAAGAATCCGACTGGCACGTAACGTCAAAGACACTGTGTTTTCGCCGGTCCTCTCTAAAGAAGGAGAACGTCAACTTTGTGATCGTCTCGAAGGGCGGTTACGTGGGTTAAAAGGATTTGAATATCTTCATATGCGTGACTATGATGAGGTCACCCGGCAGGCGTTGATGGAAAAACACTTAATTAGTCCGGCCGTTGCGGCAAACGAAGAAAGTGCAGTCTTTTTAAGTGAAGATGAAACCATCAGTGTGTTGATTAACGAAGAAGATCATTTACGAATTCAGACCTTACTCCCAGGTTATCAAGTGAAAGAGGCGTTTGAATTAGCGAATCAAGTAGACGCATTGTGCGCAGAATCACTCTCCTACGCCTTTGACGAACAGTTAGGCTACTTGACGACATGCCCAAGCAATATCGGAACCGGACTCCGGGCCTCGGTCATGTTACACTTACCGGGACTCACGTTAACGGGTCGAATCAGCCCCATTTTGCGAGAACTTCGAAAACTCGGCTATACGATTCGAGGTCGTTATGGAGAAGGCAGCGATGCGGCAGGACGGTTGTTCCAGCTGTCAAATCAGCGGACATTGGGCAGTCATGAATCACAGCTGTTAGCTGACTTTATGGAAGTGACAGAACAAGTGATTCAAGCAGAACGTCATGCGCGTGAAGAGCTCATCGCACATCGACAAGAAGAGTTAGAGGATCGGTTTTATCGGTCATATGGTATTTTACGATATGCCAAACTTCTTTCTTCTACGGAAGCCATTGAGCGACTATCTGATTTACATTTAGCGAGTGACTTAGGGATTTTGTCTGATTGGAGTCCGCCGAAGTTCCATGAACTCATCGTTCGGTTACAATCAGGTTTTCTACAAAAACATTTCGGGAAAACATTATCTACGCAAGAACGGGATCGAGAACGAGCGACACTTGTTCGTCGGACGTTAGATCAAGGCTTAGTTTGATCCAACTATAAGGAGGTTATGTCAATGATGTTTGGACGATTTACAGAACGAGCACAACGCGTATTAGCTTTAGCACAAGAGGAAGCCGTACGTCTTGGCCATCATAATATTGGTACAGAACATATTTTATTAGGATTGGTTCGTGAAGGAGAAGGAATCGCGGCAAAAGCGCTCTTCGCCCTCGGATTGACCTCTGAAAAAATCCAACAAGAAGTAGAATCATTGATTGGTCGCGGTTCGGAGAACGGGTCGACGATTCATTACACACCGCGTGCGAAAAAGGTCATTGAGCTCTCGATGGATGAGGCTCGGAAATTGGGACACTCTTACGTCGGAACGGAACACATCCTTCTAGGATTGATTCGTGAAGGAGAAGGGGTCGCGGCACGCGTCCTCAATAACCTTGGAATCAGTTTGACGAAAGCACGCCAACAAGTGTTGCAACTTCTCGGGAACACGGAGTCATCTTCAAATGCTTCGCAACCTGGGGCGAGCGCCGCAACCCCAACGCTTGACGGATTGGCACGCGATTTGACACAACAAGCACGCGAGTCTCGTTTGGATCCGGTCATCGGGCGTGCAGGCGAAATTCAACGTGTCATCGAAGTATTGTCGCGTCGGACGAAGAACAACCCGGTTCTAATTGGGGAACCAGGGGTCGGGAAAACAGCGGTCGTCGAAGGTCTCGCTCAGCAAATCATCAACAACGAGGTACCTGAAACGCTTCGCAACAAACGCGTCATGGTACTCGACATGGGTACACTCGTCGCAGGTACAAAATATCGTGGTGAGTTCGAAGATCGCTTGAAAAAAGTAATGGACGAAATTCGTCAGGCAGGGAACGTTATTCTCTTCATCGACGAGTTGCACACATTGATTGGTGCGGGCGGTGCAGAAGGTGCAATCGATGCGTCGAACATCCTCAAGCCGTCATTGGCTCGCGGTGAACTTCAATGTATCGGGGCGACTACACTTGATGAATACCGGAAGTACATCGAAAAAGATGCAGCGCTTGAGCGCCGCTTCCAACCGATTCAAGTGAACGAACCGACGACAGAAGAAGCTGAACAAATCCTACTCGGGTTACGCGATCGCTATGAAGCACACCACCGTGTGACGATTACAGATACGGCGATTCACGAGGCGGTCGTCCTTTCAGACCGTTACATCTCAGATCGTTTCTTGCCGGATAAGGCGATCGACCTCGTCGACGAGGCGGCATCAAAAGTACGACTTCGCTCATTCACGGCACCACCGAATTTGAAAGAGTTGGAATCCCGTCTCGAATCGATTCGTAAAGAGAAAGACTCTGCCGTTCAAAGCCAAGAGTTTGAAAAAGCAGCTTCCCTTCGCGATACGGAACAGAAGTTACGCGATGAGTTAGAAGAGTTGAAAGCAGAATGGCAGAACAAGCAAGGGAACGAAAAACTTGAAGTGACGAAAGAAGATATCGCTCAAGTTGTTGCGAACTGGACAGGTGTACCGGTCACGAAGATTGCCGAAGAAGAGACAGACCGTCTCCTTAAACTCGAATCGATTCTTCACAACCGGGTCATCGGTCAAGACGATGCGGTGAAATCCATTTCCCGCGCCATCCGTCGCGCCCGGGCCGGATTGAAAGATCCGAAACGTCCAATCGGGTCATTCATCTTCCTCGGACCGACCGGAGTCGGGAAAACAGAGCTCGCCCGTGCAGTTGCCGAAGCGATGTTTGGCGATGAAGATGCCATCATCCGAATCGACATGTCCGAGTACATGGAGAAACATGCGACGAGCCGTCTCGTCGGTTCGCCTCCTGGTTATGTTGGTTACGAAGAAGGCGGTCAATTGACTGAAAAAGTGCGTCGGAAACCGTACTCGGTTATCCTACTCGATGAAATCGAAAAAGCGCACCCAGAAGTATTCAACATCTTGCTTCAAGTGTTAGACGACGGTCGCTTGACGGATTCGAAAGGTCGCACCGTCGACTTCCGAAACACTGTCATCATCATGACGTCTAACGTCGGAGCCGCAGCGCTTCAACGAAACAAATATGTAGGATTCACAGTGGAAGATGATGTGAAGCGTGAGTATACAGAAATGAAGGACAAAGTACTCGAGGAATTGAAGAAAGCGTTCCGACCTGAGTTCTTGAACCGGATTGATGAAATCACGGTATTCCATTCACTTCAAAAAGAGCACATTCAAGAAATCATCAAACTTATGGCAGAGACACTCAAGAAACGTCTCGCCGAACAAGGTGTTGATTTCAGCTTGACGGATGCGGCACTCGATAAAATTGCCGATGTCGGCTACGATCCGGAATACGGGGCTCGTCCTCTCCGTCGTGCCCTTCAACGGGAAGTGGAGGACCGCCTCTCAGAAGCAATGCTCGGCGGCACAATCGCTAGAGGCAGTAAAGTTGCGCTCGACGTACAAGATGGAGAGTTCGTCGTTCGTAACGAAGGTGTAGTTCAGTAAAACATTCAGCTCCCTCGTCGTTTAGAGGGAGCTTTTTTTAGACAGGAAGGGAACTTATGGCCAAAATTAAAACGAAATACGTCTGCCAATCGTGCGGATATGAATCAGCCAAGTGGATGGGGCGTTGTCCGGGTTGTAATGAATGGAATACGCTCGTCGAAGAGTTTGTAGAAGAGAAGAAAGCCAAACGTGGAGCGGCCTTTGTGCATAGTTCATCGCGACAATTGAAACCGGAACGCTTAGCAAACGTCGTCTCACAAGAAGAGACGCGTGTGCATACGAATAGCCGTGAATTTGACCGCGTGCTCGGTGGAGGGATTGTCCCAGGTTCACTCGTCTTAGTCGGAGGGGACCCAGGGATTGGGAAATCGACGATACTGCTACAGGTCAGCGCTCACTTAGCCCATAGTGGTAAAAAGGTGCTGTACATCTCGGGAGAGGAATCGCTCAAACAGACGAAACTGCGTGCGGAACGGCTTGGCTTACCGACGGATGACTTGTTCGTACTCGCTGAGACGGACATGTTGATGATCGAACGGGTTATTGATGAGGAGCAACCTGGATTTGTCATCATTGACTCGATTCAAACGGTATATATGGATGAGATTCAATCAGCGCCAGGAAGCGTGTCACAAGTTCGAGAATGTACGGCCGCCCTCATGAAAATTGCGAAAACGCGAGGGATTGCCGTCTTCATCGTCGGTCACGTGACGAAGCAAGGGTCGATTGCCGGCCCGCGCTTACTTGAACATATGGTCGATGCGGTACTTTATTTTGAAGGGGAGCGTCATCATACGTTCCGTATTTTACGGGCGGTAAAAAACCGTTTTGGGTCGACGAACGAGATTGGCATTTTCGAGATGAAAGAGAGCGGACTAGAGGAAGTGCTCAATCCGTCCGAAATATTCTTGGAGGAACGCACTGCGGGCGTATCGGGTTCGACCGTCGTTGCCTCGATGGAAGGTACGCGGACGGTACTCGTGGAACTCCAAGCACTCATCTCTCCGACATCGTTCGGGAACCCGAGACGTATGGCCACGGGCATCGATCAAAACCGAGTCGCGCTGCTCATGGCCGTGCTCGAAAAACGTTCCGGCCTCTTGCTTCAGACGCAGGATGCGTATTTGAAAGCAGCCGGTGGCGTCAAACTGGACGAACCGGCGATCGACCTTGCGATTTGTATCTCGATTGCCTCGAGTTTCCGGGATCGTCCGACCCGTCCGACGGATGTCTGCATCGGTGAGGTCGGATTGACCGGAGAAGTGCGAAGGGTTTCCCGAATCGAGCAACGTGTCGCCGAGGCGGCAAAACTAGGTTTTACACGTGCCATCATCCCGAAAAATAACATGGGGGGATGGACCGCTCCGGCAGGGATTGAAGTCGTCGGGGTCGGAACAGTGGACGAAGCACTCCAGTTGGCGATTCCGTTCTAACGGGTCGCCACTGGCAGTTTTTAACGCTTTGTAACGAACGTGATTGAAAAAATCGTGTTACAATGAAAGTGTTATTTTTTGAAATTTTATTTCATATAGAAGGAGGTGGAATGAGTGAAGATTGCTGTACGAATCGGATTTATTTTGATTGGACTCGTCGTGGGTTGGTTCGGAATCATCGAAGCGACGCTTTTATTAGCAGACCTTGGCATGAATGTGCCGGAGTGGTTAACGATTCCATACGTAGCAAGTTTGATTGGTGGACTTATCTTCTTCATTCTTAGTTTATTCTTAACAGATGGTGTTGTTGCATTTATTCGTTTTGTCGAAGAACGGCTCGTCCGTTTACCGGTAGGGGATATCTTATTCGGTTCGATCGGTCTCATCATCGGGCTCTTGATTGCCTTTTTGATTAGTGTATCGCTTGAAGTCACGAATATTTTCTTACTGAGTAAAATCGTCCCGATTTTTGTCACGGCCCTGTTTGGTTACTTTGGTTTCGCGGTCGGCTATCGGAAGCGTAACGAATGGATCAAACTATTTGTGAAGAGCGAACGCGAAAAGCCTGCGGCTGAACCGGTCCAACGCTCTAATGATAAGATTTTAGACACGAGCGTCATCATCGATGGCCGAATCGCGGATATTGCGACGACTGGATTCGTGGAAGGAACATTGATTGTGCCCCAGTTCGTCATCGGCGAACTGCAATACATCGCCGACTCCTCGGATACGTTGAAGCGGAATCGTGGACGTCGTGGACTGGACATCTTGAAGGAACTACAAGAGAACAAGCGCATCCAGGTTGAAATCTATGATGGAGACTTCGAAGACGTACCGGAAGTCGACATCAAATTGATTAAACTAGCTGAACTGAAAAACGGGATTGTTGTTACGAATGACTACAACTTAAATAAAGTGTGTGAGGTACGAAATGTACCGGTCTTGAACATCAATGATTTGGCGAACGCCGTCAAACAGATTGTCATTCCTGGTGAAGAGATGGTCGTGACAGTTATTAAAGAAGGAAAAGAGCAGAATCAAGGGGTTGCTTATCTTGAGGATGGGACAATGGTTGTCGTGGAGGGCGGACGTAAATTGATTTCGAAGACGCTTCCTGTCGTTGTGACGAGTGTCTTACAAACGTCTGCAGGCCGTATGATTTTTGCCCGTCCAGAATAACGGATCAAAAAGAGACGCGAGAGCGCTCTCTTTTTTCACGAAGAGAGGTATTAACATGGTAGCTTATACAGTTGTCATCCCGGCTGCCGGGAGAGGGAAGCGGATGGGTGCGGATGCGAATAAGCTCATGCTGACGCTCCGTGACAAACCGATTATTGCTTGGACGTTACAGGCGTTCGATACCGATCCGTGGTGCGAACGAATGGTGTTAGCCATCCGGCCAGAAGAACGTGACTGGTTCGAGGCGATGACGTCACAGATGAAGACGCCGGTTACATACGTAGCAGGAGGGGAAGAACGACAACAGAGTGTCCATGCAGGACTGAAGGTTGTTGCACCCGATACGATTGTGATGATTCATGACGGTGCGCGTCCGTTTGTAAAACGTGAACAGTTGCATCAAGTGGCTGAAGCGGCACTGCAAGGTGGTGCCATCTTGGCGGTACCCGTTAAAGATACGGTCAAACAAGTTCAACGTCATCACATCGAACGCACCGTTCCCCGTGAAAACTTATGGTTGGCACAAACGCCGCAAGCCTTTCAGGCAAAAGCGATTTTGGCGGCACATGAACGAGCGGTCGAACAACAGGTGATGGGAACGGATGATGCCAGTTTGTTTGAGTGGCTCGGCGAATCGGTACAAGTGGTCCTTGGGGACTATCACAACATCAAAATGACGACGCCCGAAGATTTATTGTTTGGCGACGCGATTTTAGCGAAGGAGGAATTACAATGAGAATTGGTCAAGGCTTTGATGTACACGCATTTGCAGAAGGACGTCCGTTAATCTTAGGAGGGATTGAGATTCCACATGAGCGCGGACTGCTCGGTCATTCTGATGCGGACGTGTTACTCCATACCATTGCTGATGCGGCACTTGGAGCAATTGCGGCAGGTGATATCGGAAAGCACTTCCCGGATACGGACCCGGAATTTAAAGATGCGGATTCGAAAGTATTGCTCCGTCACGTCTGGCAGCTCGTGAAAGACCAAGGCTACGTTCTCGGAAATGTAGATGCGACGGTCATGGCTCAACGTCCGAAACTTCGTCCTTACATTGATGAGATGCGCGCGGTCATCGCTGAACTTCTTGAGGCGGACATCGAGCAGGTGAACGTGAAAGCGACGACGACGGAGAAACTGGGCTTCACGGGACGCGAAGAAGGGATTGCGGCGCAAGCGGTCATCTTACTCAACCGGGCTTGACAGAAATGGTATACTATTTGGGCAGAAGAGAAGAAAGGTGGAACTATTATGAGTGAAGTGCGTGTACGCTATGCGCCTAGTCCGACGGGGCATCTCCATATCGGAAATGCGCGGACGGCGTTGTTTAACTACTTATTTGCTCGCCATGCTGGCGGAAAAATGATTCTTCGGATTGAAGACACTGACCAGAAACGGAATGTGTTGAACGGTGTCGAGAGTCAGATGAAATATTTGGAATGGCTCGGCATCGACTGGGATGAAGGTCCAGGGCGTGACGGAGACTACGGTCCGTATTACCAAATGGAGCGTCTTGCGATTTATGAGAAATACGTCAATGAGTTGATGAGCAAAGGCCTTGCTTATAAATGCTACATGACCTCGGAGGAGCTTGAAGCAGAGCGTGAAGCACAAATCGCACGTGGGGAGGCACCACGTTACTCGGGTGCGCACCGTAACCTCACTGTTGAAGAACGTGAAGCGTTTGAAGCGGAAGGGCGTAAACCGTCTATTCGGATTCGTGTGCCGGAAGGCGTGACGTATAAATGGACAGATGTCGTCAAAGGAGACGTCTCGTTTGAATCGAAAGATTTCGGTGACTGGGTCATCGTGAAACAGGACGGCATTCCAACGTACAACTTCGCAGTTGTCGTGGACGACCATTTGATGAAGATCAGTCACGTGTTGCGTGGGGACGACCATATCGCGAACACACCAAAACAGATGATGGTCTATGACGCACTTGGTTGGGACTATCCTGAATTCGGTCACATGACGCTCATCTACAATGACCAACATAAGAAGTTATCAAAACGGGACGAATCGATTATTCAGTTCATCGAACAATATGCGGATCTTGGTTACTTGCCAGCAGCGCTCTTTAACTTCATTTCGCTCCTTGGCTGGTCACCGGTCGGGGAGGAAGAAATCTTCTCAAAAGAAGAGTTCATTGAAATGTTTGATGCGAAACGTTTGTCGAAGAGTCCGGCAGTTTTTGACCAACAAAAACTTTCTTGGATCAACAGTGTATACATGAAGAAGGCCACGCTTGACGAAGTGGTGGCACTCAGTTTACCATTCTTACAAGAAGCAGGACGATTACCCGAGGCGGTATCTGTTGAGGAAGCGGATTGGGCGACAAACTTGATTGCATTGTATAAAGAACAAATGACGCACGGAGCAGAAATCGTCGCGTTGACAGACTTGTTCTTCAAAGATGAAATCGAGTATGACGAGGAAGCGAACGCTGTCCTTTCAGGTGAAACGGTACCTGCTGTTCTTGCAGAGTTCAAACAGCAGCTCGAAGCAATCGAAGACTTCACACCGGAAGCGATTAAAGCGGCGACGAAAGCGACGCAAAAAGCGACCGGTCAAAAAGGGAAGAACTTGTTCATGCCAATCCGTGTCGCTACGACAGGGCAAACACATGGACCGGAACTCCCGAACGCCATTTCGTTAATCGGAAAAGAGCGTGTGTTGAAGCGTCTCACAACTTTATTAGCGTAATAAAGGCATCGATGAGGAAAGTAAGCGGTACGACACGTTGCAGAGACTAGAACCTAGGCTGGGAGTTCTAGATGTGTCCCCCGAAGAAGTGCACCTCGGAGCCGTCTCGGCGATATGTAGTCGAGGCCGTGACTCGGCGTTAACGAGACTTGAGAGGGGAACGCATTTTCCCAAACAGAGTGGAACCGCGCTTACGGCGTCTCTGTGCCTTGGCACAGGGGCGTCTTTGTTTTTGTATAAGAAAAGGAGATATCGATTATGGGATTTTGGAGCAGTGTACGCGAAGACTTGCGGACTGTCCTGGAACTAGACCCTGCCGCTCGTTCGAAAGTAGAAGTGGCACTGACTTACCCAGGCCTTCACGCCATATGGGCACACCGCATCGCGCACGGATTATGGAAACGTAACGTGAAACTGGTGGCCAAATTATTAGCCCAGTTCAGTCGTTGGTTGACCGGGATTGAAATTCATCCGGGGGCAGTCCTTGGGGACCGCGTGTTCATCGATCACGGTTTCGGTGTCGTCATCGGTGAGACGGCGATTATCGGGAATGACGTCACCATCTATCAAGGCGTGACCCTGGGTGGAACGGGGAAAGAGAAAGGGAAGCGTCACCCGACAATCGGGAGTGACGTGCTTATTTCAGCGGGGGCGAAAGTACTTGGGAACATCACGGTCGGCGATTGCGTCAAAATCGGAGCGAGCTCGGTCGTATTGAACGATGTGCCATCTGATTCGACCGTGGTCGGGATTCCAGGTCGTGTCGTCATTCGAAACGGTAAGCGTGTGAAGCAACATGATCTAGATCATCGTTTCCCAGATCCGGACCGCGAATGCCAAGAACGCTTAGAAGCGGCAGTGGATGAACTACAACAAAAATTAGCGACGCTTGAAAAGCGGATGGAGGAGAAGACACATGATTCAGCTGTACAACAGTCTCACGAATAAAAAAGAACCGTTTGTCCCGATTGTTCCGGGTAAAGTATCGATGTACGTATGCGGTCCGACCGTTTATAACTACATTCATGTCGGAAACGCCCGACCGGCAATCGCCTTCGACACGGTCCGCCGCTACTTGACGTATCGTGGGTACGAGGTCAAATACGTCTTGAACTTTACAGACGTGGATGACAAGATCATTCGTACGGCGAATGAATTAGGAGAAGACACGGAGACGCTGACGAATCGCTATATCGAGGCGTATTTAGCAGATACAGGGGCACTTAACGTTCAACCGGCAGACGTGCATCCGCGTGTTACTGATACGATGGAAGAAATCATCGAGTTCATTCGTCAATTGGAGACGGAAGGGTTCGCTTATGAATCAGAAGGAGACGTGTATTTCCGGACCAAGAAGTTTGAGACGTACGGGAAGCTGAGTCAGCAATCGATTGAAGATTTGCGGGCCGGTTCACGTGTCGATGTCGGAGAGAAGAAAGAAGACCCGCTCGACTTCGTTCTATGGAAAGCGGCTAAACCGGATGAACCATCATGGGATAGTCCGTGGGGCAAAGGACGTCCGGGCTGGCATATCGAATGCTCGGCGATGGCGAAAAAACATCTCGGGACAACGATTGATATTCACGCGGGCGGGCATGATTTAAAATTCCCACACCACGAGAATGAGATTGCTCAGTCAGAAGCTTGCAACCATGCGAAGTTCGCTAACTATTGGCTGCATAACGGCTTCATCAACATTGAAAATGAGAAGATGTCTAAGTCGCTCGGAAACTTCCTCCTCGTCCATGAGGCGTTGAAAGAAGTCGATCCGATGGTCCTGCGCTTCTTCATGTTGTCTGTCCATTATCGTCATCCGATCAACTATAGCCGTGAATTGATTGAACAAGCGGCGAACGGATGGAGCCGAATCAAGGAAGCTTACCAAAATATTGAATATCGCTTGTCGGTCACAGCCGGACTTGGAGAGGCGAGCGAGTCGATGGAACGGAAACTTGAATCCATCAAGACCTCTTTCATCGAGTCAATGGATGATGATATCAATACGGCCAACGCCGTGACCGTCCTCTTTGACTTGGCACGGGAAGCGAACATTTATGCCAAAGCCGATCATGTGGCCAAAGCGACGCTTGAACAGGTCCTGTCGCTATTTGATGAATTGACGGGTGTCCTCGGCTTGACGTTGGCAGAAGAAAAAGAACTATTGGATGCCGAGATCGACCAATTGATTCAAGAACGGAACGACGCACGGGCGGCACGTAATTTTGCCCGGGCCGACGAGATTCGTGATTTACTAAAAGAACAAAACATCCAACTCGAAGACACGGCCCAAGGGGTTCGGTGGAAGCGGTTATGATGCAACCGAAACAAATGAATGCCCTCGCTCTCGCTTATATGGGAGACGTGGTATACGAAATGGCTGTACGGAGACGCCTGCTCGAGAAAGGATTGACGCGCCCGAATGACTTACACCGGGGTGCGGTCCGCTATGTCAATGCACGAGCACAGGCGAGCGTCGTGACATTTTGGTTAGAAACGGATGCGTTGACAGAAGAGGAGCAGGCTGTCGTCAGACGTGGAAAGAATGCGAAATCCGGATCGGTTCCAAAGCGGGTCGATGTGCACACGTATCGTTATTCCACGGCATTCGAGGCACTGATTGGGTATATCTATTTGACAGAAAGAAGGGATCGTCTTGAAGAACTCATCAAACAAGCGTTCGAACGACTCGAAGCCGAGTCGATCGAAACGACATGACGGGAATCGGGGAGCGGAGAAACGACCGTTTGACCGCCCTCGTGGGGAACGACCAGATCGCGCGCGTCGCCAAAAGGCAGAACGCCCTGACTATAAGGAAGTCGATGTGATGGAGGAAGGGATTGACTTCCTTTACGGTCGTAACCCGGTACTCGAGGCACTGCGAAGTGGTCGGGATATGAATAAAGTATTCATTATGGAAGGTCAGCAAAAGGGCCCCCTCGCTCAAATCATCGCGATGGCGAACGAAGCATCGGTCCAAGTGTCATTCGTCCCAAAAACGAAACTTGAGAAGATGGCTGGCAGTGAGCATCACCAAGGAGTCGTTGCGGCAGTTGCGGCTTATGAATACAAAACAGTCGAAGACATGTTCGCTCTCGCAGCTTCGAAAGAGGAGACACCGCTCTTCATTTTGCTAGATGAGCTCGAAGACCCGCACAATCTCGGTTCGATTCTACGGACCGCCGATGCCGTTGGCGCACACGGGATTATCATTCCGAAACGCCGCTCGGTCGGTTTGACTCAAACGGTTGCCAAAGCGTCAACCGGGGCGATTGAGCATATTCCGGTGGCGCGCGTGACGAACTTGACGCGGACACTTGAAGAGTTGAAGGAAAAGGGATTGTGGGTCGTCGGGACCGATGCGAAAGAAAGTCAGGACTATCGTCGATTGGATGGAAATATGCCACTCGTTGTGGTCATTGGAAGTGAAGGCAAAGGGATGAGCCGACTCGTGCGCGAATCGTGCGACTTCCTTGTTCATTTACCGATGGTCGGTCATGTCACGTCACTCAATGCATCTGTTGCAGCGGCGCTCCTCCTGTATGAGGTGCATCGCTCACGTCATCCATTGGCATGAGTATCCTGAAGCGTGAGCTCCTTCTTGTCGACGGATATAATATCATCGGCGCGTGGCCTCACTTGAGAAGTCTCCGCGACGTAGATTTTGAACAAGCACGCAATCTGTTGATTGAGGCGATGGCAGAATATCAGGCTGTGTCCGGCAAAGAGGTCACCATCGTGTTTGACGCCCATATGCGTTATGGTCGTGAATCCAAAGAGAAGCGGAGTCGGGTCGACGTTGTCTATACGAAAGAGAATGAGACAGCGGACGAATGGATTGAGCGGCGTGCCCATGAATTAGTGGATGACCGGCTCATTACATTATTCGTCGCGACGAACGATTTCACGGAGCAGTGGGTCATCTTTGGTCAAGGCGCATTGCGCGTCCCGGCAACGGAACTGTTGAAAGATTGGAAGCATGCGAAAACATTGATTGAACAACAGCGTGTGTCGCTCGAGAAAGAACAAGCGAATCGGAAGACGATTGATATTCCACCGCATATTCAAGCGAAGTTTGAAGAAATGCGACGTCGCAAATCAAAAGGTGATTGAAATCACGGACGAGTTCATCAAATGGACTCGTCTTTGTTTCGATTTTGACATTTTTTTGCAAAGGAATGTTGTATACTATTACATATATGAGTTACACAGTATTCAATTGACGGAATTTTTAGAAATTTGTTTGACGCATAGGAGTAGGGAGTCCTATAATGGGACACAACCTTACATAGTTCAGGATCAATCGCCGGGGGGTAACGAGCATGAACGGATGGCCGTACGAACAGTTTGAAAAAATGTCAGACGAAGAGTTGGTCTTATTGGCGCGCAACGAAGGGGATAGCGACGCGCTCGAGTTTTTGATTGAACGATACCGGTATTTTGTGCGGGCGAAGGCACGTTCATACTTTTTGATTGGTGCAGATCACGAGGACATCGTCCAAGAAGGGATGATCGGCCTTTATAAAGGTGTGCGTGATTATAAGGACGAGCGACTTGCGTCATTTAAAAGCTTTGCCGAGATGTGCATCACCCGTCAGATGATCACGGCAATCAAGACGGCGACACGCCAAAAACATATTCCGCTCAATTCATATGTGTCACTCGATAAACCAATTTTTGATGAAGAGTCTGACCGGACGTTGCTCGATGTCATCTTGCCACCACATCCGACTGACCCACAAGAATTAATCGTGACACAGGAAGAACAGTCGTTCATGGAAGCGAAGATGGATGAGATCTTGAGTGACCTCGAACGGAAAGTCTTGCGTCTTTATTTAGACGGGCGCTCTTATCAAGAGATTTCAGACGACCTCGATCGTCATGTCAAATCGATCGATAATGCGTTACAGCGCGTGAAGAAGAAATTCGAGCGTCATGTCGACGTCCGGATGCTCACGAGCTAACCGATTATTGACCGCGTGCCTCCTATGTGATACTTTAAAAGCAGCGCCTTGTCCGTAGACGCCATTTACAGGAGGCGTTTTTTTTTCGCTCTTTTTTAAGAGAGAGTAGTCGAAAGGGGCGCTTATGAATGGCAAAGAAAGTAAGTCTCGCTTGCTCAGAATGCGGGTCTCGAGAGTACTCGACGACAAAAAAAGACGGCGTGTCGACACGGCTTGAAATGAAGAAGTTTTGTCGCCGCTGTAACGCGCATACGCTGCATCGGGAATCAAAGTAACGTAGATTGGCATTCAATGTAGGAGGAAGCTACCATGAACTTTTTGCGCGACGTATGGAAAGAGTTGAAGAAAACGAGTTGGCCGACTCGTAAAGAACTCACGAAATATACCATTACTGTCATCGCGACTGTTGTCGTGATTGGCCTGTTCGTGTTCGGCGTAGATACTGGCGTCAGTTATCTCGTCAATTTATTGATTAACTAAGGAAGAGGTGAAAGCCGTGGAGAAACAATGGTTTGTTGTCCAGACGTACTCAGGTTTTGAGAATAACGTCAAAGAAAACCTAGAACGTCGAATCGGTTCGATGAACATGGAAGATAAAATTTTCCGCGTCCTCGTCCCGACTGAAACGACGCAAGAAGAAGTCACATTGAAGAGTGGCGAGAAGAAAATCAAAGAACGTGAAGTCAAAAGTTTCCCGGGCTATGTGTTCGTAGAGATGGTCATGACTGACGATTCATGGTATGTTGTCCGCAACACGCCAAACGTCACCGGCTTCCTCGGTTCAACGGGTGGTGGGGCAAAACCGATCCCACTCCAACCGGACGAAGTGACAAACGTCTTGTCACAAATGGGACTCATCGAGAAGAAAGATCGTTACAACTATGAACTCGGTGACCTTGTCCGCGTGAAAGAAGGCGCATTTGAGAACTTTGAAGGAACAATCGACGAGATTGAGGCCGACAAAGAGAAGCTCAAAGTCGTGGTCGACATGTTCGGTCGTGAAACGAAAATTGAACTTGATTTCGAACAAGTTCAGAAAATTAACTAAACCCACTTGCTAATCCGTAAAACGGATGGTACAATCGAAAATGTTTGATGTTGTGCTTTATTTCGGTACAAACTCGACCTAATAGATTGAGTGGGAGGGCGCACAACGTCCAAGAAACCACATTTTAGACTTAAGGAGGTGTGTCTCGTGGCGAAAAAAGTTTCTAAACTCGTTAAACTTCAAATCCCAGCTGGTAAAGCAAACCCAGCTCCACCAGTAGGTCCAGCACTTGGTCAAGCAGGTGTTAACATCATGGGATTCTGTAAAGAGTTCAACGCTCGTACACAAGACCAAGCCGGATTGATTATTCCTGTAGTCATCACGGTATACGAAGATCGTTCGTTTACATTCATTACGAAAACTCCACCAGCTGCAGTTCTTTTGAAGAAAGCTGCTGGTATCGAGAGTGGTTCTGGTGAACCAAACCGTAAGAAAGTAGCAACGGTTAAGCGTGACAAAGTTCGCGAAATCGCTGAACTTAAAATGCCTGACCTTAACGCATCATCTGTAGAAACAGCGATGCTTATGGTTGAAGGTACTGCACGTAGTATGGGTATTGTAATCGAAGACTAATTTGCTAGTCTCTGGGGTTGTCGGTGAATACTGCTCACCTTCAATCCCTTCATTATGTGGGAGGAAATTCCGCTAACCACAAGGAGGAAAAGATCATGGGTAAAAAACACCAAGAAGCAGCTAAGCTTGTTGACCGCACGAAGTCATACGACCTCGCTGAAGCTGTCGAGCTCGTTCAAAAAACAGCTACTGCTAAATTCGATGAAACAATCGAAGTTGCTGTCCGTCTCGGCGTAGATCCGAAGAAAGCAGACCAACAAATCCGTGGTGCCGTTGTACTTCCACACGGTACTGGTAAAACACAAAAAGTTCTCGTCTTCGCAAAAGGTGAGAAAGTGAAAGAAGCGGAAGCTGCTGGAGCAGACTACGTTGGCGACGCTGAGTACATCAACAAAATCCAACAAGGATGGTTCGACTTCGATGTAATCGTTGCGACACCTGACATGATGGGTGAGGTTGGTAAACTTGGTCGTGTTCTCGGACCTAAAGGCCTCATGCCTAACCCGAAAACAGGAACAGTTACTTTCGACGTAGAAAAAGCAATCGCGGATATCAAAGCTGGTAAAGTTGAATACCGTGTTGATAAAGCTGGTAACATCCACGTTCCAGTTGGTAAGAAATCATTTGAAGCATCTAAACTCTCTGAGAACATCGAGACAATTCTCGAAACACTCATGAAAGTGAAGCCTGCTACTGCAAAAGGAACTTACCTTAAAAACATCTCGCTTTCATCTACAATGGGTCCTGGGATCCGTGTAGCGACTGCAGATTTCCTTAAGTAATCTTGTTGAAATAAATTGTTGACAACGTGTGACACCGCTGATAAAGTAATACACGTTCAACCGAATATGTTGGATTACCGTAGACAGAAGGTGGACATCGGTCCGTAAACCCTTCCGAGGTGTCTTTGCTCGAACTTGAGCCTGTTGTCACAGGTTTACTTTCAAACAATTACGCCCTCGTATGTCTTCATACGAGGGATTTCTTTTGGAGAGCAGCCTCTCGTCCGGTATAAGAATTGACTAGGAGGTGCAAACACATGGCAAACGAAAAAATCGTAGCTCAGAAATCGGCACTCGTCGATGAAATCGCTGAGAAAATGCAAGCGAGCGTTGGAACAGTTGTTGTTGACTACCGTGGACTTACAGTTGAAGAAGTGACTACACTCCGTAAATCACTCCGTGACGCTGGAATCGAGTTCAAAGTTTACAAGAACGGTCTTCTTCGCCGCGCAGCTACTCAGTCGAACTTCGAAGGTCTTGACGAAGTCTTCACTGGTCCTACAGCAATCGCCTTCTCTAAAGAAGACGTTATTGCTCCAGCGAAGATCTTGAACGACTTCTCGAAAGAGCACAAAGCGCTCGAACTCAAAGGCGGAATCATCGAAGGTAAAGTTTCTTCACTCGAAGAAATCAAAGCCCTTGCAGAACTTCCATCACGCGATGGTCTTCTCTCGATGCTTCTCAGCGTACTTCAAGCTCCAATCCGTGGGCTCGCAGTCGCAACAAATGCAATCGCAGAACAAAAAGAAGAGCAATCAGCTTAATTTTTGTCGCGTAGCGTAACTCAAAAAACTTTTTCACAACATCAAAGGAGGAAAACCATAATGGCTTTCAACAAAGAGCAATTCATCGAAGACCTCAAATCAATGACGGTTCTCGAACTTAACGAACTCGTAAAAACAATCGAAGAAGAATTCGGCGTATCAGCAGCAGCTCCAGTAGCAGTTGCAGGTGCTGGCGCAGGCGCAGCAGCTGAAGAGAAAACTGAATTCGACGTAATCCTCACAAACGCTGGCGCTGGTAAAATCAACGTCATCAAAGCTGTTCGTGAAATCACAGGTCTCGGCCTTAAAGAAGCAAAAGCACTCGTTGACGGAACTCCAGCTCCAGTCAAAGAAGGCGTTTCTAAAGAAGACGCTGACGCAATCAAAGCTAAGCTTGAAGAAGCTGGCGCATCTGTTGAAGTTAAGTAATTCAACTTCACAACCTATAGAAGCTCGCCATGGCGAGCTTCTTTTATTTCCTTGAAGAATGGGTTAGGAGGTTCAACGCATGGGAGATCATTACTATACGAACGATCCACGTTCGGAAAGTGCCCCAGAGACATGGACGTATGAGTTGCGAGGGAAACAGTATCACTTCACTTCGGACCGCGGTGTGTTCTCGAAAGGGTCGGTCGATTTTGGGTCACGTCTTTTAATTGAAACGTTTGAGATGCCTGATGTGTCGGGACGTATTTTAGATGTAGGCTGCGGCTATGGTCCGATGGGGATCTCGCTTGCCGATGCCTCTGGGCGTGAGGCCTTGCTCATTGATGTGAATGAGCGTGCGCTGGCGCTCTCTGAGCAAAACGCCGCCCGTAATGGAGTGACGGTCGAAACACGGCTTTCTCACGCGTATGACGCGGTGGGGGGAGAACGGTTTGCCGCCATTGTCACCAATCCGCCGATTCGTGCGGGGAAACAAGTCGTCCATACGATCTTGCGTGAAGCACATACGCACCTCGTCGATGGAGGAGCAATCTATGTCGTCATTCAAAAGAAACAAGGAGCACCTTCTGCTAAAAAGTTATTAGAAGAGGTGTTTGGTCAAGTTGAAACGATCGCGAAAGAAAAAGGTTACTTTATTTTCCGAGCAATTCGGTCTTGACAAACGGTGAAGTCTTGTTGACTCGCTATAACGTATATGCTAACATTATAAAATGCCATTGGAATGGAATTCGCTTGAAACTGCCGTGTCTGCCGCTTTTTAGAGACGGAAAACGAGCGACATTCAATGACAATGTTCGATTATTACGCCCGAAAAATTCGCTAAAGAATTGGGGGTCTGAGAGGTGAATCAGTTGACTGGTCAACTTGTTCAGTACGGTCGTCACCGTCAGAGAAGAAGCTTTGCCCGTATCAGTGAGGTATTAGAGCTTCCGAATTTGATTGAAATTCAAACTGCTTCTTACGAGTGGTTCTTGCGTGAAGGATTGAAGGAAATGTTCACAGACATTTCACCGATTTCCGACTTCACAGGAAACCTCGTATTGGAGTTCATCGATTACTCGCTCAGTGAGCCGAAGTATTCAATCGATGAATCGAAGGAGCGCGACGTTACTTATTCTGCGCCACTTCGCGTAAAAGTGCGTCTCCAAAACAAAGAGACAGGTGAGCTCAAAGAACAAGAAGTGTTCATGGGGGATTTCCCGCTCATGACAGAATCGGGAACGTTTATCATCAATGGTGCAGAACGCGTCATCGTTTCCCAGCTTGTCCGTTCACCGAGCGTGTACTATAACGCTAAACTCGATAAAAACGGTAAACGTGGATTTGGCGCAACCGTCATCCCGAACCGTGGTGCTTGGCTCGAACTCGAGACAGACGCCAAAGATATCGTTTATGTTCGTATCGACCGTACCCGTAAAATTCCGGTAACGGTGTTGTTGCGTGCCCTCGGATTCGGTACGGACCAAGAAATTATCGACCTTCTCGGGGATGACGAATACCTTCGTAACACCCTTGAAAAAGATAATACAGAGTCTACAGAGAAAGCGTTGATCGAGATTTACGAGCGTCTCCGCCCTGGTGAACCACCAACGGTAGAAAATGCGAAGTCTCTTCTCGTGTCACGTTTCTTCGACCCGAAACGTTACGACTTAGCGAACGTCGGTCGCTATAAGATGAACAAAAAACTTCATCTTAAGAACCGTTTGTTCGGTCAAAAATTAGCGGAAACGCTCGTGGACCCGGAAACAGGCGAAGTACTCGCTGAAGCTGGAACAATCCTCGACCGCCGCAACTTAGATCGTATCCTCCCGCACTTGGAGAACGGCCTTGGCTATATCGATGCGGAACCAACTGGTGGTGTCGCTGAAGGTGAGCCATTCGGTCTTCAGTCAATCAAAGTCATCTCACCGGATGACCCAGATGGAGAGCGTATCTTGAACATCATCGGAAATGGCAATATCGATCGCAGCGTAAAACACATTACGCCAGCCGATATTATCGCTTCAATCAACTACTTCTTCAACTTACTTCACGAAGTCGGAACAACAGATGACATCGACCACTTAGGAAACCGTCGTCTTCGTTCAGTCGGAGAACTTCTCCAAAACCAATTCCGAATCGGGCTTTCCCGTATGGAACGTGTCGTAAAAGAACGTATGTCGATTCAAGATCAAAATGCGATCACACCACAGGCGCTCATCAACATCCGCCCGGTTATCGCATCACTTAAAGAGTTCTTCGGTAGCTCGCAATTGTCACAGTTCATGGACCAAACGAACCCGCTCGCAGAGCTCACGCACAAGCGTCGTCTCTCTGCACTTGGGCCGGGTGGTTTGACACGTGAGCGTGCCGGTTTCGAAGTTCGAGACGTTCACTATTCGCACTACGGTCGGATGTGTCCAATCGAAACACCAGAGGGACCGAACATCGGACTCATCAACTCACTCTCGTCTTATGCGAAAGTGAACGAGTACGGTTTCATCGAAGCACCATACCGTCGTGTTGACCCGGAAACAGGTCTTGTCACTGGCGACATTCAATATATGACGGCTGACGAGGAAGACCTCTATGTCGTCGCACAGGCAAACATGCCGCTCACAGAAGATGGCCACTTTGCAGACGAACAAGTTCTTTGCCGTTTCCGCGGACAAAACTTGTCAGTCGAGCCAAGTCGAGTGGACTACATGGACGTTTCGCCGAAACAGGTTGTTTCTGCCGCGACAGCATGTATCCCGTTCCTCGAGAACGATGACTCGAACCGTGCCCTCATGGGAGCGAACATGCAACGTCAAGCAGTACCGCTCCTTCAACCGGATTCACCGATTGTCGGTACCGGCATGGAGTACGTATCTGCGAAAGACTCTGGGGCAGCTATTGTTGCGAAATACCCAGGTGTCGTCGAACGCGTCACAGCGCGTGAAATCTTGATCCGTCGCACGTCTGACGTGAACGGTTCTGAAGTTTCAGGTGACCTTGACCGTTACAAACTTCAAAAATATGTCCGTTCGAACCAAGGGACATGTTATAACCAAAAACCAATCATCGCAGCGGGTGACCGTGTCGAAAAAGGAGAAATCCTTGCAGACGGTCCATCGATGGATATGGGTGAGCTCGCGCTCGGCCGTAACGTCGTCGTTGCCTTCATGACATGGGATGGTTACAACTACGAGGATGCGATCATCATGAGTGAGCGTCTCGTGAAAGATGACGTGTACACGTCGATTCATATCGAAGAGTACGAGTCAGAGTCACGCGACACGAAACTCGGACCAGAGGAAATCACACGTGATATTCCAAACGTCGGAGATGACGCACTTCGTAACTTGGACGATCGCGGAATTATCCGCATCGGAGCTGAAGTCAAGGATGGCGATATCCTCGTCGGTAAAGTAACACCTAAGGGCGTTACGGAATTGACAGCGGAAGAGCGTCTCTTGCACGCAATCTTCGGTGAGAAGGCACGTGAAGTACGTGATACGTCACTTCGTGTACCAAACGGTGGAGATGGAATCATCTTGGATGTCAAAGTGTTCGACCGTGAAAACGGTGACGAATTGTCTCCAGGCGTCAACCAAATGGTACGTGTCTATATCGTTCAAAAACGTAAGATTCACGAAGGGGATAAGATGGCGGGACGTCACGGTAACAAAGGTGTTATCTCGCGGATTCTCCCTGAAGAAGATATGCCATACATGCCAGACGGTACACCGGTTGACATCATGCTCAACCCGCTTGGGGTACCATCTCGTATGAACATCGGTCAGGTACTTGAACTCCACCTTGGTATGGCGGCGAAGAAGCTCGGCATCAAAGTGGCAACACCTGTATTCGATGGAGCGCGTGAGGAAGACGTATGGGCAACGATTGAAGAGGCTGGTATGGATAAAGATGCGAAAACGCGTCTCTACGATGGTCGTACGGGTGAACCGTTCGATAACCGCGTCTCGGTCGGTGTCATGTACATGATCAAACTCGCGCACATGGTTGATGACAAACTTCACGCTCGTTCGACAGGACCATACTCACTCGTCACGCAACAACCGCTCGGTGGTAAAGCACAGTTCGGTGGTCAGCGCTTCGGGGAGATGGAAGTTTGGGCTCTTGAAGCGTACGGCGCAGCCTACACGCTCCAAGAAATCTTGACAATCAAGTCGGATGACACGGTCGGTCGTGTGAAAGCATATGAGGCCATCGTGAAAGGCGAGAGCGTTCCGAAAGCGGGCGTTCCTGAATCATTCCGCGTCTTGATCAAAGAGCTTCAAGCGCTCGGTATGGAAGTCAAGATGATGTCAGCGGATGATGAAGAAGTCGAAATGAAAGATGAAGATGACGACAACATCCCGAACGCAACATCGGCGTTAGAACAAGTCGTTCAACCGACTGTTACGGAAGAGGAATAAGGCGAAAAGGGAGGTCGGCCCCTTGGTAGATGTTAATCGATTTGAATATATGAAAATCGGCTTGGCTTCATCAGAGAAGATCCGTTCGTGGTCTTACGGTGAAGTCAAAAAGCCGGAAACGATCAACTATCGTACACTTAAACCAGAGAAGGACGGATTATTCTGTGAACGAATCTTCGGTCCTACGAAAGACTGGGAATGTTACTGTGGGAAATACAAACGTATCCGTTATAAAGGAGTCATTTGTGACCGCTGTGGCGTTGAAGTGACGAAAGCGAAAGTGCGTCGCGAGCGAATGGGCCATATCGAGCTCGCGGCACCAGTTTCGCACATCTGGTACTTCAAAGGGATTCCAAGCCGCATGGGGCTTGTTCTCGACATGTCACCACGTGCGCTTGAAGAAGTCATTTACTTCGCATCTTACGTGGTCACAGAGCCAGGTGATACTCCGCTTGAGAAGAAACAACTTCTCTCGGAAAAAGAATTCCGTCTCTATCGTGAAAAATACGGTAGCGACTTCAAAGCAGACATGGGTGCTGAAGCCATCCGTACACTTCTTCAAGACGTTAATCTTGAAAAAGAAGTAGGCGAGCTTCGTGAAGAGTTGAAAACAGTCCAAGGTCAACGTCGTACACGTGCGATCAAGCGCTTGGAAGTTCTCGATGCATTCTTCACTTCAGGAAACAATCCAGACTGGATGATCCTTGAAGTACTTCCTGTCATCCCACCAGAGCTTCGCCCGATGGTACAGCTTGATGGTGGACGCTTTGCGACATCTGACTTGAACGATTTGTATCGTCGAGTCATCAACCGGAACAACCGTCTCAAACGTTTGCTCGACCTCGGCGCGCCGAACATCATCGTGCAAAACGAGAAACGTATGCTTCAAGAAGCGGTTGACGCCCTCATCGACAACGGTCGTCGTGGTCGTCCGGTAACAGGTCCTGGTAACCGTCCGCTTAAATCACTTTCACATATGTTGAAAGGAAAACAAGGTCGTTTCCGTCAAAACCTTCTCGGTAAACGGGTCGACTATTCAGGACGTTCGGTTATCGTCGTAGGTCCGAACTTGAAGATGTATCAGTGTGGTCTTCCAAAAGAGATGGCGCTTGAACTCTTCAAACCGTTCGTGATGAAAGAGCTTGTCGGTCGCGGCATCGCTTCAAACATCAAGAACGCCAAACGCAAAATCGAGAAGATGCAACCTGAAATCTGGGGCGTCCTTGAAGAAGTCATTCGTGAGCATCCGGTCCTCTTGAACCGTGCCCCGACACTTCACCGCCTTGGTATTCAAGCATTCGAACCGATTCTTGTTGAAGGTCGTGCGATTCGCCTTCACCCACTCGTATGTACGGCATACAACGCCGACTTCGATGGTGACCAAATGGCCGTCCACGTTCCGCTCTCTGCAGAAGCACAAGCGGAAGCACGTCTTCTCATGCTCGCTGCGCAGAACATCTTGAACCCGAAAGACGGAAAACCAGTTGTTACACCATCGCAGGATATGGTCCTCGGTAACTACTACATCTCACTCGAACGTGAAGATGCCGTCGGTCAAGGGAAAGTGTTCTCGAACGTCAACGAAGCGTTGATTGCTTACCAAAACGGTTATGTCCACTTGCACTCGCGTGTGGCACTTCCGGCGCGTACGCTCAACAACCCGACGTTCACAGACGAACAGAACGAGAAATTGCTCATTACGACAGTTGGTAAGATGATCTTCAACGAAATCTTGCCAAACACGTTCCCATACTTGAACGAGCCGACGATGGAAAACTTACAGGAAGCAACGCCTGATAAGTACTTCATCGACAAAGGGGCGAACGTTGCGGAAGAAATCGCATCACGTCCAATCATCGACCCGTTCAAAAAAGGTTTCCTTGGAAAAGTCATCGCGGAAGTGTTCCAGAAGTTTGAAACGACGGAAACAAGCCGCATGCTTGACCGGATGAAAGATCTTGGCTTCAAGCACTCGACAAAAGCAGGTGTGACGGTTGGGATTGCCGATATCATCGTACTTCCGGATAAACAAGAAATCCTTGATGAAGCACAAAAACAAGTCGACCAAATCATGAAGTCGTTCCGTCGTGGTCTCATCACTGAAGATGAGCGTTACGAGCGCGTTGTCCGTGCTTGGAACGAAGCGAAGGATGAAATTCAATCTCGATTGATGAAATCCCTCAACCGCTTGAACCCGATCTTCATGATGTCTGACTCAGGTGCCCGTGGTAACGCATCGAACTTTACGCAGCTTGCGGGTATGCGTGGTTTGATGGCCGCTCCATCTGGTCGCATCATCGAACTTCCAATCAAATCGTCATTCCGTGAAGGTCTGACGGTTCAAGAGTACTTCATCTCGACTCACGGGGCTCGTAAAGGTCTTGCCGATACAGCCTTGAAGACAGCCGATTCAGGTTACTTGACACGTCGTCTCGTTGACGTAGCGCAAGATGTCATCATCCGTGAAGAAGATTGTGGAACAGACCGCGGGATCCGTGTTTCTGCACTCCGCGAAGGTACGGAAGAAATCGAAAGCTTGTACGACCGTCTCGTCGGGCGTACATCGTTCGAAACGGTCACACACCCTGAAACGGGCGAAGTGTTGATCGATAAGAACGAATTGATCACAGAAGACATCGCGCGCATCATCGTTGATGCGGGTGTTGAAAAAGTTGAAATCCGTACAGCATTCACATGTAACACGTCACACGGCGTATGTAAGAAGTGTTACGGACGCAACTTGGCAACTGGATCAAATGTTGAAGTCGGGGAAGCCGTCGGTATCATTGCCGCACAATCAATCGGTGAGCCAGGAACGCAGCTTACAATGCGTACCTTCCACACAGGTGGGGTTGCCGGAGACGATATCACACAAGGTCTTCCACGTATCCAAGAGGTATTCGAAGCCCGTAACCCGAAAGGTCAAGCGGTCATCTCGGAAATCTCTGGTACGGTCATCGACTTCACAGAATCGCGTGACAAGCGTGAACTCACGGTCGAAGGATTCAGTGAGACTCGCTCATACACGATTCCATTCGGAGCTCGTCTCCGCGTTCAAATCGGCGACACAGTAGAAGCCGGTGAAGTCTTCACGGAAGGTTCGATCGATCCGAAAGAATTGCTCGCCGTCCGTGGTGTATCTGGTGTTCAGAACTATCTTCTCCAAGAAGTTCAAAAAGTTTACCGGATGCAAGGGGTAGAAATCGGTGATAAGCACGTTGAGGTCATGGTTCGCCAAATGCTTCGTCGTGTCAAAGTTATCGAATCAGGTGACACACCACTTCTCCCTGGATCACTCGTCGACATCAGCGTCTTCAAAGAAGCGTGTAAAGATGCGATTCGTGATGGAAAACACCCAGCGACTGCGAAACCAGTCCTTCTCGGAATCACGAAAGCCTCACTTGAGACAGATTCGTTCCTCTCAGCGGCTTCGTTCCAAGAAACGACTCGCGTCTTGACAGATGCAGCAATCAAAGGGAAACGTGACTATCTCCTCGGACTCAAAGAGAACGTCATCATCGGTAAGCTCGTTCCAGCTGGTACTGGAATGGCCGTCTACCGTGATGTGGAACTCAAAGAAGATGAGGCGCCAGTTGCGCTCGAAGATACAACAGTCGAGTAAAATACGTCTTGACAGCGCAGGTTGGCGGTGCTACTATGATTTAGTGCCGCCAATCGGTTGTTGTCGATGACAACGATGTCCAGCAGTCGGCAAGCTACTTGGACGTCCATCCGAACTTTCTACGGGAAGGTTTGGCTGCTACAATTGCCACTTTCAAGGTATAACTCACGTTTTTGCGAGGTCATGGAATGCCTACGCCTCGTAAAAACGTTTCGTTATGACCTTAAATGAACCACCCGGGTCGGTGGGACTAGAAAATAGCAACATTCAGGAAGGGAGGATCTTCAAAGATGCCTACTATTAACCAGTTAGTCCGTAAAGGACGTAAATCGAAAGTCGTGAAATCTGACTCTCCAGCACTTAACAAAGGTTACAACAGTTTCATCAAGTCACAAACAAACGTGAGCTCGCCACAAAAACGTGGTGTTTGTACACGTGTTGGTACAATGACTCCGAAGAAACCGAACTCGGCGCTTCGTAAGTATGCTCGTGTTCGTTTGACTAACCAAATCGAAGTGACTGCGTACATCCCAGGTATTGGCCACAACCTTCAAGAACACAGCGTTGTTCTTATCCGTGGAGGACGTGTAAAAGACTTACCAGGGGTACGTTACCACATCGTTCGTGGTGCGCTTGACACTGCAGGTGTTGATGGACGTATGCAAGGCCGTTCTAAATACGGTACGAAACGTCCGAAAGCTGCGAAGAAGTAATTCTCGCAAACTAAACTACAATTGAAATTTTGAAAGGAGGGTACTCGGATGCGTAAAAACCGTGCAGAACGTCGTGACGTTATCGCAGATCCGATCTACAACTCGAAATTGGTAACTCGCCTCATTAACCGTGTCATGTTAGACGGTAAAAAAGGTACAGCTCAAACTATCATTTACAACGCATTTGGCATCATCGCTGAACGCTCAGGCAAAGAGCCTATGGAAGTGTTCGAAGAAGCAATGAACAACATCATGCCTGTACTTGAAGTTAAAGCACGCCGTGTAGGTGGAGCTAACTACCAAGTTCCTGTAGAAGTTCGTCCAGAGCGCCGTACAACACTTGGTCTTCGTTACCTCGTGAACTACGCTCGTCTCCGCAACGAAAAAACGATGGAGCAACGTATCGCGAACGAAATCATGGATGCAGCCAACAACACTGGTGCATCTGTTAAGAAACGCGAAGACATGCATAAAATGGCAGAAGCTAACAAAGCGTTTGCTCACTATCGTTGGTAATTTAATCGTAAAGTCCACTCCGCCAAGCATGGCTTAACGGAGTGGCTTTCGGGTATAATCATATCGTGTGCGCGCACACGAAAATCAAACATGCGGAAGGAGAATACCCAGTATGGCAAGAGAATTCTCCCTAAAGAATACTCGTAACATCGGGATCATGGCTCACATCGATGCCGGTAAAACGACAACAACTGAACGTATTCTTTATTACACAGGTCGTATCCATAAAATTGGTGAAACGCACGAAGGTGCTTCACAAATGGACTGGATGGAGCAGGAGCAAGAGCGTGGAATCACGATCACTTCGGCTGCGACAACTGCACAGTGGAATGGCCACCGTGTAAACATCATCGATACACCTGGACACGTAGACTTCACTGTAGAAGTTGAACGTTCACTCCGTGTACTTGATGGTGCGGTTGCTGTACTTGACGCTCAGTCAGGTGTAGAACCACAAACAGAAACTGTATGGCGTCAAGCGACGACATATGGTGTACCACGTGTCGTATTCGTCAACAAGATGGATAAAATCGGCGCAGACTTCTTGTACTCTGTGAAGACGCTCCACGATCGTCTTCAAGCGAACGCTTACGCGATCCAACTCCCAATCGGAGCAGAGGACGATTTCAAAGGGATCATCGATCTCGTTGAAATGAAAACTTACATGTACAACAACGACCTCGGTACTGACATCGAAGTAACAGATGGCTTCCCAGCTGACATGGCTGACCAAGCTGAAGAACTTCGCGGTCAATTAATCGAAGGTGTTGCTGACTTCAACGAAGAGTTGATGATGAAGTACCTTGAAGGTGAAGAGATTTCAATCGATGAATTGAAAGCTGCAATCCGTCAAGCGACACTTAGCGTTGAATTCTACCCTGTACTCGTTGGTTCTGCCTTCAAGAACAAAGGTGTTCAGCTCATGCTTAACGCCGTTGTTGATTACCTCCCATCACCAGTTGATGTAGAGTCAATCAAAGGGATCAACCTCGATACAGAGGAAGAAATCACACGTGAGCCTTCTGACGAAGCTCCATTCTCAGCACTTGCGTTCAAAGTTATGACTGACCCTTACGTCGGTAAATTGACGTTCTTCCGCGTGTACTCTGGTACAGCTGAAGCGGGATCATACGTGAAGAACTCGACTAAAGGGAAGCGTGAGCGTCTCGGTCGTATCCTTCAAATGCACGCAAACAGCCGTGAAGAGATTCCAATGGTATTCGCTGGGGACATCGCCGCTGCTGTTGGTTTCAAAGACACGACTACTGGTGACACGCTTTGCTCTGAGAAAGATAACATCGTTCTCGAGTCAATGACGTTCCCAGAACCAGTTATCTCGGTTGCAATCGAGCCTAAATCGAAAGCAGACCAAGATAAGATGGGTCAAGCTCTTGCGAAACTCGCAGAAGAAGATCCAACATTCCGCACTGAAACAAACCCTGAGACTGGTCAAACGATCATCTCTGGTATGGGTGAGCTTCACCTTGACATCCTCGTTGACCGTATGCGTCGCGAATTCAAAGTAGAAGCTAACGTTGGTGCACCACAAGTTGCTTACCGTGAAACAATCCGTGGCGCTGCGAAGATCGATTCGAAATTCGTTCGTCAGTCTGGTGGACGCGGTCAGTACGGTCACGTTGTCGTAGAATTCGAGCCGAACGAAGAAGGCGCTGGATTCGAGTTCGAGAACAAGATCGTCGGTGGTGTTGTACCACGTGAATACGTCCCTGCTGTTCAAAACGGGATTGAAGAAGCTCTCGAAAACGGTATCCTCGCTGGTTACCCAGTAGTAGACGTTAAAGCTCGTCTCGTATTCGGATCGTACCACGATGTCGACTCGAACGAGATGGCGTTTAAAGTTGCTGCTTCGATGGCGGTTAAACAACTTAAGGACCAAGCGAAAGCTGTCATCCTTGAGCCAATGATGCGTGTTGAAGTTGTTATCCCAGAAGAATACATGGGTGACATCATGGGTGACGTTACGTCACGCCGTGGACGCGTAGAAGGTATGGAAGCTCGCGGTAACGCACAAGTCGTTAAAGCGATGATTCCACTTTCAGAAATGTTCGGTTACGCAACATCACTTCGTTCACGTACACAAGGACGTGGAACGTACTCGATGCACTTCGATCACTACGAAGAAGTACCGAAATCAATCGCTGAAGAAATCGTCAAAAAAGCGAACGGCTAATAACGGTTGTATCGCTAGATTGATTGTTGTAAGCTAAGGAGGACGTATGTTAAAAGTAGCCTACGTCTTCCTAGTTAAATAAAACTAATCGTTTAATAGAGGAGGAATCTAGAATGGGTAAAGAAAAATTCGACCGTTCTAAACCGCACGTTAACGTTGGTACAATCGGCCACGTCGACCACGGTAAAACAACTTTGACTGCAGCAATCTCTGCTGTACTTTCAAAAGCACAAGGTAAAGCAGCTACTAAGTTCGACCAAATCGATGGTGCTCCAGAAGAGCGCGAGCGCGGTATCACAATCGCAACAGCTCACATCGAGTACGAAACTGACAAGCGTCACTACGCACACGTTGACTGCCCAGGACACGCTGACTATGTTAAAAACATGATCACTGGTGCTGCACAAATGGACGGCGCGATCCTCGTTGTATCTGCAACAGATGGCCCAATGCCACAAACACGTGAGCACATCCTTCTTTCACGTCAAGTAGGTGTTCCTTACATCGTAGTATTCATGAACAAAGTTGACATGGTAGACGACGAAGAGCTTCTCGAACTCGTTGAAATGGAAATCCGTGAACTTCTTTCTGAATACGACTTCCCAGGCGACGACCTCCCTGTAATCAAAGGTTCTGCACTTGGCGCACTTAACGGTGAAGCTCAGTGGGAAGAAAAAGTTATGGAACTCATGAACGCTGTTGATGAGTACATCCCAGAACCAGTTCGTGACACTGAAAAAGACTTCATGATGCCTGTTGAGGACGTATTCTCAATCACTGGTCGTGGTACTGTAGCGACTGGTCGTGTTGAGCGTGGTGTTCTCCGCGTCAACGACGAGATCGAAATCGTTGGTCTTACAGAAGAAACGAAGAAAACTGTATGTACTGGTGTAGAGATGTTCCGTAAGCTTCTTGACTATGCTGAAGCTGGCGACAACATCGGTGCACTTCTCCGTGGTGTATCACGTGACGACATCGAGCGTGGACAAGTACTTGCTAAGCCAGGTTCAATCACACCACACTCTAAATTCAAAGCATCAATCTACGTTCTTTCTAAAGAAGAGGGTGGCCGTCACACGCCATTCTTCGCGAACTACCGCCCGCAGTTCTACTTCCGTACAACTGACGTAACAGGTATCGTTCACCTTCCAGAAGGTACTGAAATGGTAATGCCAGGAGATAACATCGAGTTGACGATCGAATTGATTTCTACAATCGCGATCGAAGACGGTACACGTTTCTCTATCCGTGAGGGTGGCCGTACTGTAGGTGCTGGTTCAGTAACAGAAATCATCGAGTAATCGATTGGTTCAACTGAACAACATGAAGCAGTCCGCAATATGCGGGCTGCTTTTTTGTGTTTTCATCACAACATGTTAAGATGAGGCATACGAGAAAGGAGTGGCGTCATGTTGAAGCAATTAGAGACCATTTGTCGCTTGAATGGGATTGCGTATCGCATTGGCGGTTCTGAGCTGTTAAAGCATCATGGCATCGTCGAGGTAACGAATGACATCGATGTTTTTGTGGAACCGGACCAGTTTGAAAAAATCGATCGCGTACTCAGTCGCGCCGGGGAGAAGAAACCGTCAGACCCTCACGACGCATACGTAACGACCTACTTTGGAGAGTATGTATTCGAGGGGACAGATGTGGACGTCATGTCTAGTTTCCGGATGAAGTGTACCGACGGAATCTATACACATCCTTTCATTGAACCGGATGGACAATGGATGCACCTAGAGGAATGGGTCGTCCTTTACACGGTCATCGGACGAGAGGATAAACTAGCGTCATTGGTCCGCTATTTAAAGACGCATAGTATTAATGAAGGAATTGTTCAAGACTGTTTGAAACGAGCCCCACAATCGGTCATAGAAGGGGTGACAGAGCGTTTTGGAGAGGTGATGAAACGCTAGGTCGAGTTGACATGGGAGTTCGTTTGAAAAATAGTTCAATAAAAGAATGAATTTTTACTTGCAAAAGCTCGCGAATCTTGTTACATTAGGGAACGTTGAGCAACTCATCAGACAACCAGCAACTTCAAAAATCTAATCTTGCATTCCATGACCAGATTAGATATAATGATTAAGTGTTTGTGCGAGTGGTGAGAGACTTTACAGCAGAAAACGGGTCCAATCGTTGATTTGCAATGATCGGATGCCTCTGCTGACACAAGCACGCTGCGTTGAAGCGGGAGGTTATGACACGCCAGGCAGCATTGCCATGGCCGGTGTGGAAATTTCCGCGGAGAATTGTCTATTTTTAAAATAGGCGACAAAGGAGGGAAACAAACATGGCAAATGAAAAAATTCGTATTCGTTTAAAAGCATATGACCATCGCGTTCTCGATCAATCAGCTGAGAAGATCGTTGACACTGCGAAGCGTTCAGGTGCAAAGGTATCGGGTCCAATCCCGCTCCCAACTGAAAAATCGATTTACACGATCCTTCGTGCGGTTCACAAGTACAAAGATGCTCGTGAGCAGTTCGAAATGCGTACACACAAACGCTTGATCGACATCGTAAATCCAACACCGAAAACAGTCGATGCGCTTATGCGTCTCGAGTTACCATCAGGTGTAGACATCGAAATCAAACTTTAATTCTTCATATAGTAGATACTAGCCAGAAGAGACAATAATTATTAACAGGAGGTGTATCTCATGGCTAAAGGAATCTTAGGAACAAAACTTGGTATGACTCAAATCTTCAACGAAGCAGGCGAAGTTGTACCAGTAACAGTAGTTGCTGTAGAAGGTAACGTCGTTCTTCAACTTAAAACAGTTGACACAGACGGTTACGAAGCAGTTCAACTTGGTTTCGGAGACATCAAAGAATCACGTCAAAACAAACCATCAAAAGGTCACGCAGCGAAAGCAAACGCGACACCTAAGCGCTTCATCAAAGAAGTTCGTACTTCAGTAGAAGGATACGAAATCGGTCAAGAGATTAAGGCAGACATTTTCGCTGCAGGTGAATTAGTAGACGTAACAGGTACATCGAAAGGTAAAGGATTCCAAGGTGCGATCAAGCGTCACGGACAATCACGTGGACCAATGGCTCACGGTTCGCGCTACCACCGTCGTCCTGGTTCGATGGGTCCTGTCGCTCCTAACCGCGTATTTAAAGGGAAACTTCTTCCTGGTCAAATGGGTGGAGAGCGTAAAACAATTCAAAACCTTGAAGTCGTTAAAGTTGATGTGGAACGTGGCCTTCTCCTCGTGAAAGGTGCTATCCCAGGCGCTCGTAAATCGAACGTCATCATCAAATCAGCGGTCAAAGGTAACTAATTAACTGCACGGAAAGGAGGAATTACGAATGCCTAAAGTAGCTTTGCTTAACCAAACAGGTTCACAAGTTGGCGAAATCGAATTGGCAGAAGCCATCTTCGGAATCGAGCCAAACGAATCAGTACTTTACGACGCAATCGTCATGCAACAAGCATCACGCCGTCAAGGTACTCACGATACGAAAGGTCGCTCGGAAGTACGCGGTGGCGGCCGTAAACCATGGAAACAAAAGGGAACTGGTCGTGCGCGCCAAGGTTCTATCCGCTCACCACAATGGGTTGGTGGTGGTACAGTCTTCGGTCCAACACCACGTTCATACTCTTACAAACTTCCTAAGAAGGTTCGTCGTTTAGCACTTCTCTCGGCTCTTTCGTCGAAAGTACAAAACAACGAAATCATCGTCCTCGAAGGCCTTGCTTTCGATGCACCAAAAACAAAAGATATGGCTGCTGTACTCAACAGCTTATCAGTAGAACGTAAGGCTCTTGTAGTCACAGCGGACTACAATGAGACTATCGCTCTCGCAGCTCGTAACATCCCAGGAGTGACTGTGATCGACGCAGCAGGCGTAAACGTTCTTGACCTCGTTGCTAACGACAAAGTCATCTTCACTAAAGATGCGGTTGCGAAGGTAGAGGAGGTGCTTGCATAATGGCTCAAGCATACGATATCATCAAACGTCCGATCATCACTGAGCGTTCAGTTAGCCTCATGGAAGCTAACAAATACGTTTTCGAAATCGACGTAAAAGCGACTAAATCGCAAGTGAAACACGCTATCGAAACAATCTTCAACGTGAAAGTTGCTTCGGTAAACACAATGAACTACAAACCGAAAGCGAAACGTGTCGGTCGTCACTCTGGTTACACAGCTCGTCGTAAAAAAGCGATCGTAACCCTTGCTGAAGGCAACACAATCGACTTCCTCGGTTAATTAACTACCTTAGAAGAAAAGGAGGGAATCCTCGATGGCAATCAAAAAGTTTAAGCCGACCACTAACGGTCGTCGTAACATGACATCTCTCGACTTTGCAGAGATCACAACGAATCGCCCTGAAAAATCGTTAACTGAAAAGCTTTCGAAAAAAGGCGGACGTAACAACCAAGGTCGCTTGACTGTTCGTCACCAAGGTGGCGGTCACAAGCGTAAATACCGTATCATCGATTTCAAACGTAACAAAGATGGCGTTGCAGGACGCGTAGCAACGATCGAATACGATCCAAACCGTTCAGCAAACATCGCACTCATCAACTATGTAGATGGTGAGAAACGTTACATCCTCGCTCCTAAGGGCATCAAAGTAGGCATGGAAATCATGTCTGGTCCTGAAGCGGATATCAAAGTGGGGAACGCTCTTCCACTCGTAAACATCCCTGTCGGTACAACAATCCACAACATCGAGCTTAAGCCTGGTAAAGGCGGTCAGCTAGTTCGTGCGGCTGGTGCATCGGCACAAATCCAAGGACGTGACGGCAAGTACGTCATCGTTCGTCTTCAATCAGGTGAATCACGCTTGTTCCTCGGCACTTGCCGCGCGACAATCGGTTCAGTTGGTAACGAAGAACACGAACTCGTAAACATCGGTAAAGCAGGACGTTCACGTTGGTTAGGCAAACGCCCAACAGTACGTGGTTCTGTAATGAACCCGGTTGATCACCCACACGGTGGTGGTGAAGGTCGTGCGCCAATCGGTCGTTCGGGCCCACTTACTCCTTGGGGTAAACCAGCTCTTGGTCTTAAGACTCGTAAGAAAAACAAATCGAGCGACATGTACATCCTTCGTCGCCGTAAGAAATAATTACTACATGATTCTCGGGCGGTTCGAAAGGGCCGTTCCCGAATCATTCCAAAGGGAGGTTCTAACATGGGTCGCAGCTTGAAAAAAGGTCCATTCGCAGATCACCACTTACTCGCTAAAGTTGACAAACTCAACGAATCTGGTGAGAAGCAAGTCATCAAAACTTGGTCACGTCGCTCGACGATCTTCCCAGAATTCATGGGTCACACGTTCGGTGTGCACGATGGTCGTAAACACGTACCAGTATTCGTGACAGAAGACATGGTTGGTCACAAACTTGGTGAATTCGCTCCAACACGCACGTACAAAGGTCACGGATCAGACAAGAAAACGAAACGGTAATTTGAGGGGAGGTCAAATCCATGCAAGCTAAAGCATCAGCTAATATGGTCCGTCTTGCTCCTCGCAAAGCACGTCTCGTTGTAGACTTAATTCGCGGGAAACAAGTCGGCGAAGCGCTCTCTGTCCTTGCTCACACGAACAAGGCAGCATCGCCAGTCGTTGAAAAAGTATTAAAATCAGCGATTGCTAACGCAGAGCACAACTACGATATGAACATTGAGAACCTCGTTGTAACAGAAGCTTACGTAAACGAAGGTCCAACACTCAAACGCTTCCGCCCACGTGCGATGGGTCGCGCAAGCCGTATTAACAAACGCACAAGCCACATCCACATCGTGGTAACTGAGAAATAAGGAGGGATATGTAGTGGGTCAAAAGGTAAATCCGCACGGTCTTCGCGTTGGTGTTATCAAAGACTGGGATTCGCGTTGGTACGCTGAGAAAGACTACGCTGATCTCCTTCATGAAGACTTCGTTATTCGTGAATACATCGAAAACAAAATGAAGGATGCTAGTGTTTCTAAAGTTGAAATCGAACGCGCTGCAAACCGCGTGAACATTTCGCTTCACACTGCGAAGCCAGGTATGGTAATCGGTAAAGGTGGTTCTGAAATCGAATCACTCCGTAAACACATTACAAAAATCGCTGACGGAAAACGCGTTCACATCAACGTTGTTGAAGTGAAAAACGCTGACGCTGTTGCGAAGCTTGTAGCAGAAAACATTGCTCGTCAATTGGAAGGTCGCGTATCATTCCGTCGTGCAATGAAACAATCTATTCAACGTTCGATGCGTACTGGCATCAAAGGGATCAAAACAGAAGTTTCTGGTCGTCTTGGTGGCGCTGATATCGCTCGTTCAGAGAAGTACTCGGAAGGAACAGTTCCACTTCACACACTCCGTGCCGACATCGACTACGGAACAGCTGAAGCTGACACAACTTACGGTAAAATCGGCGTAAAAGTTTGGTTATACCACGGTGAAGTTCTTCCAACAAAAAACAACACAGCGAAAAACGCTGAATAATAAACACTCTTTCAGGAAGGAGGCAACACACTATGTTGTTACCTAAACGCGTGAAATATCGTCGTGTACACCGTGGCAAAATGCGCGGGAACGCTAAACGCGGCACAACTGTACACTTCGGTGAGTTCGGTCTCCAAGCTCTCGAAGCGAGCTGGATTACAAACCGTCAAATCGAATCAGCACGTATTGCAATGACACGTTATATGAAACGTGGTGGTAAAGTGTGGATTAAGATCTTCCCACACAAGCCGTACACTAAAAAGCCTCTCGAAGTCCGAATGGGTTCGGGTAAAGGTGCTCCAGAAGGCTGGGTAGCTGTAGTTAAGCCTGGCAAAGTAATGTTCGAAATCGCAGGTGTATCTGAGGAAGTGGCACGTGAGGCACTTCGTCTTGCATCGCACAAACTTCCAGTAAAATGTAAGTTCGTGAAACGTGAAGAAAATGGTGGTGATACGAATGAAAGCAACTGATCTCCGTCAATCAACAACTGAAGAGCTCAACGGTAAAGTGGGCGAGTGGAAAGAAGAACTCTTTAACCTTCGCTTCCAACTTGCTACAGGTCAGCTTGAGAATCCTGCTCGTATCCGTGAAGTACGCAAGTCGATTGCGCGTGCTAAAACGATTCTTCGTGAACGCGAACTCGGCATCAACAACGGCTAATTACATCGGATTCTTGAGAGGAGGTAACACTCATGGAACGCAACAACCGTAAAGTGTTCACTGGTCGCGTCGTGTCTGACAAAATGGACAAAACGATCGTCGTCGCAGTAGAAACAAAGGTTCGTCATAAACTTTATGGCAAACGTGTAAACTACACGAAGAAATACAAAGCACACGATGAGAACAACGTCGCTAAAGTGGGCGATATCGTTCGCATCGCGGAAACACGTCCTCTTTCTAAAGACAAACGTTTCCGTCTTGTAACAGTAGTAGAAGAATCAGTAATCATCTAATAACAGTTCGGATTTATTAAACATCCGGAGGGAGGTACACTCGCATGATTCAACAAGAATCTCGCTTGAAAGTAGCAGACAACTCTGGCGCGCGTGAACTGTTGACAATTAAAGTTCTCGGTGGTTCTGGTCGTAAGACTGCAAACATCGGTGACATCATCGTCGCAACGGTAAAACAAGCAACACCAGGTGGCGTTGTTAAAAAAGGTGACGTTGTCAGAGCAGTTGTCGTTCGTACAAAACGCGGCGCTCGTCGTAAAGATGGTTCGTACATCCGTTTCGATGAGAACGCAGCAGTCATTATCAAAGATGACAAGAGCCCACGCGGCACACGGATCTTCGGGCCAGTTGCACGTGAACTTCGTGAAAAAGAATTCATGAAGATCGTTTCGTTGGCACCGGAAGTACTTTAATTTCCAATTTCAATCCTATAAGGAGGTGCGCAAACGATGCATGTTAAAAAAGGCGATACAGTCCAGGTAATGTCTGGTAAAGATAAAGGCAAGCAAGGGGTTATCCTCAAAGCTATGCCAAGCAAAAACCGCGTAGTGGTTGAAGGCGTAAACGTGATGAAAAAACACGCGAAACCTTCACAAGCGAATCCACAAGGCGGGATCCTTGAGATCGAAGCACCAATTCACGTCTCGAACGTAATGCCACTCGACCCTAAAACTGGCAAACCAACTCGCGTTGGTTTCAAAGTAGTCGATGGTAAAAAAGTTCGTGTCGCGAAATCGGGCGAATCACTCGATAAATAAGAAGAACGTGACGAAAGGAGGTCCATTCGACTATGAACCGTTTGCAAGAGAAGTATAAAAGCGACATCGTGAAAGCGATGATGGATAAATTCAACTATGACTCGGTCATGCAAGTACCGAAAATCGAAAAGATTGTCATCAACATGGGTGTAGGTGACGCTGTTTCGAACTCGAAAGCACTTGACATGGCAGTTGAAGAATTAACAATTCTTTCAGGTCAAAAACCACTCGTAACGAAAGCGAAGAAATCAATCGCTGGTTTCAAACTTCGTGAAGGTATGCCAATCGGTGCGAAGGTTACACTTCGTGGCGAGCGCATGTACGATTTCCTCGACAAATTGGTAACTGTTTCACTTCCACGTGTACGTGACTTCCGCGGTGTATCGAAGAAAGCATTCGACGGACGCGGTAACTACACGCTTGGCGTGAAAGAGCAACTTATTTTCCCTGAGATCGATTACGATAAAGTATCTAAAGTACGCGGTATGGACATCGTTGTTGTTACAACAGCAAACACAGACGAAGAAGCACGTGAATTGCTCACACTTCTCGGTATGCCATTCCAAAAATAATCTAGAGGGAGGTCGACAACATGGCTAAAAAGTCAATGGTGAATCGCGAACTTAAACGCGAGAAACTCGTTGCCCAGTACGCTGAAAAGCGTGCGAAGTTGAAAGCTGAAGGCGATTATATCGGACTCAGCAAATTGCCACGTAACTCGTCACCTGTACGCTTGCACAACCGTTGCAGCATCACAGGTCGTCCGCATGGTTACATGGGTAAATTCGGGATCAGCCGTATCAAGTTCCGTGATCTTGCATACAAAGGTCAAATCCCTGGTGTTAAAAAAGCAAGCTGGTAATCCACTAACAGTGTGAAAGGAGGTACATCGCATGGTAATGACAGACCCTATTGCAGATATGCTTACACGTATCCGTAACGCTAACATGGTTCGCCATGAAAAAATGGAGCTTCCAGCTTCGAACATTAAACGTGAGATCGCTGAAATCCTTAAGCGTGAAGGTTTCATTCGCGATGTTGAATATATCGAGGACGCTAAACAAGGTACACTTCGTCTTTTCCTTAAATATGGAGCAAGCAACGAACGTGTAATCACTGGTCTCAAACGTATTTCGAAACCAGGTCTTCGCGTATACGCAAAAGCTGATGAAGTACCTAAAGTACTCGGAGGACTCGGGATCGCAGTTCTTTCGACATCTAAAGGTCTTATGACTGATAAAGAAGCTCGCCAACAACAAGTCGGCGGCGAAGTGATCGCCTACATCTGGTAAGTCACTTTTCTAACAAGAACGGAGGTGTAATCAATGTCACGTATTGGTAAAAAACCAGTTACGATTCCTGCTGGCGTTACTGTAACAGTTGCTAATGACAACACGGTCACAGTAAAAGGTGCTAAAGGTGAACTTTCGCTTTCAGCTAACCCGGCATTGGAAATCAAAGTTGAAGAGAACGAATTGACGGTTGTTCGTCCAGACGAATCGAAAGAAAGCCGCACAATTCACGGTACGACACGTGCCCTTATTGCCAACATGGTACAAGGTGTGTCGAACGGATTCCAAAAAACACTTGAGATCTCGGGGGTTGGTTACCGTGCTACGAAGCAAGGTAACAAACTCGTCCTCAACCTCGGCTACTCGCACCCAATCGAGTACGTTGCTGAGGAAGGTATCGAAATCGAAGTTCCTTCAAACACGCAAATCATCGTAAAAGGGATTAACAAAGAGCGCGTCGGTCACGTTGCTGCTCAAATCCGCTCGTACCGTGCTCCAGAACCTTACAAAGGTAAAGGTGTTCGTTACTCTGATGAACGTATTCGCCGTAAAGAAGGTAAGACTGGTAAGTAATTCGTCACGAAATGAACGGAAAGGAGTGGCATAAATGATCACAAAGGCAGATAAAAATGCAGTTCGTAAAAAACGTCATGCTCGCGTACGTCGTACGATCACGGGGACAGCAGCTCGTCCACGTTTGAACGTATTCCGTTCGAGCAAGCACATTTACGTTCAACTTATCGATGACGCGGCACAAACAACGCTTGTGTCTGCATCTTCGAAAGATAAAGCTCTCGATCTTACAAATGGCGGTAACGTTGAAGCAGCGAAAGCTGTTGGTAAACTTGCTGCAGAACGTGCACTCGAGAAAGGTATCGACACAGTTGTGTTCGACCGTGGTGGATACCTCTATCATGGCCGCGTCAAAGCTGTTGCAGAAGCAGCTCGTGAAGCAGGTCTTAAATTCTAATAAAAAGGAGGGGACACTCGATGCGCCAGTTAGACGTTAACATGGAACAACTTGAAGAACGCGTTGTTACCGTAAACCGCGTCGCGAAAGTCGTAAAAGGTGGCCGCCGCTTCCGTTTTGCTGCTCTCGTAGTCGTAGGTGACAAAAATGGTCACGTCGGTTTCGGTACAGGTAAGGCACAAGAGGTGCCAGAAGCGATTCGCAAGGCTATTGAAGCCGCTAAGAAAAACATGGTACAAGTACCTATGGTTGGTACAACAATTCCACACGAAATCACAGGAGTATTCGGAGCAGGTCGTGTATTCATGAAACCAGCTTCTGAAGGTACTGGGGTTATCGCTGGTGGTCCAGTTCGTGCGGTGCTCGAACTTGCAGGTGTAGGTGACATCCTTTCGAAATCGTTAGGTTCAAACACACCGATCAACATCGTCCGTGCGACGGTACAGGGCTTGACTGAGCTCAAAAAAGCAGAGGAAGTTGCTAAACTACGTGGTAAAAGCGTAGAAGAACTTCTTAACTAAGGGAGGGAACTAGACATGGCGAAACTCGCAATCACCCTCACACGCAGCACAATTGGTCGTCCGGAAGGTCAGCGTGTTACTGTACGTACACTCGGTCTTCGCAAAATGCATCAAACGGTCGTTGTCCCAGACAACGTCGCGATGCGCGGTATGATCAACAAAGTGTCGCACCTTGTGACTGTAAAAGAAATCAACGAATAATAAAGATTTTAATAAATAAGGAGGTGCCACTATGAAACTCCATGAATTGAAGCCAACTCCAGGTTCACGTCACGAACGTAACCGTGTCGGTCGCGGTATGGCGACTGGTAACGGTAAAACTTCTGGTCGTGGACACAAAGGTCAAAAAGCTCGTTCGGGCGGTGGCGTTCGTCCAGGATTTGAAGGTGGACAAAACCCACTTTACCGTCGTCTTCCAAAACGCGGTTTCAACAACCCAACTCGTAAAGAGTACGCGGTTGTTTCCCTAGACACGCTTAACCGTTTCGAAGCAGGTACTGAAGTTACTCCAGAACTCTTAATCGAGACTGGTGTTGTCAGCTCTGCTAAAGACGGAATCAAGGTCCTTGCTAACGGCAAGCTTGAAACTAAATTGACTGTAAAAGCCAACAAGTTCTCGGGTGCAGCGAAAGAAGCAATCGAAGCAGCTGGCGGTACAGTTGAGGTGATCTGATGTTTCAGACGATCTCCAATATGTGGCGCGTGAAAGATATTCGACAGCGTATTCTCTTCACACTCGCAATCATCATCATTTTCCGCATCGGGGCTCATATCCCGGTGCCGATGGTGAATACGGATGTGTTGCGTTTTGACTCAGGAGGTCTTCTTGACTTCTTGAACTTGTTTGGAGGAAATGCTTTACAGAACTTCTCCTTGTTCGCAATGGGGATCATGCCGTACATTACGGCATCGATCGTTGTGCAACTTTTACAAATGGACGTCGTTCCAAAGTTTGCCGAATGGGCTAAACAAGGAGAGGCGGGCCGTAAAAAGTTAGCGACGGTCACGCGCTATGGGACGATCATCTTAGGCTTTGTCCAAGCGACTTCATTGTCGTTTGGATTTAACCGCCTCTACCCAGGTCTCGTCAATGAGACGTGGGGAACGGCAACTTACTTTGTGATCGCGATTGTACTCACTGCGGGTACAGCGTTCTTGATGTTCCTTGGTGAAATGACAACGGAGAAAGGTGTTGGGAATGGTATTTCCATCATCATCTTCGCCGGTATCGTCGCCGGGTTCCCAAGAATCTTCACGCAGATTTATGAAACAAAACTCCAAAACGCTGGAGATGCATTGTTCATTAATATCGTTTACTTGGTTGTATTGGCACTTGTTATTTTGGCTGTGACGGTTGGGATCATTTATGTTCAACAAGCGGCACGCAAAATTCCAATCCAATATGCAAAACGCACGGCGAACCGTACCCCAGTGGGCGGTCAGTCGACGCACTTGCCAATCAAACTAAACGCAGCAGGTGTTATCCCGGTTATCTTCGCGATTTCCTTCATGGTAACACCACCAACTGTTGCAAGCTTCATTGCTTCGCCGGAGACAACGCAAAAATTACAGACGTACTTTGACACGACGGCGCCAATCGGAATGTCGATTTACGTTGCGTTAATCATTGCGTTTGCCTACTTCTATACATTTATTCAGGTCAACCCTGAACAAATGGCAGAAAACCTGCAGAAGCAAGGTGGTTATATTCCTGGGATTCGTCCTGGGGCGCAAACAGAACAGTACATCACGAAGTTGCTGTATCGATTGACTTTCTTCGGAGCGATCTTCTTATCGCTCGTGGCGATCATGCCGACAATCTTCATTAAGCTTGCCGGTCTTCCAACTTCCGTTCAAATCGGAGGAACGAGCTTGTTGATCGTCATCGGGGTAGCCCTCGAAACGATGAAACAAATCGAAAGTCAACTTGTAAAACGACACTATAAAGGCTTTATCCGTTAAAGCGGAAGGAAGGGTTGACCCTTCCTTCCTGTCGTGTTTACAAGCCCTTCGTGAAAATCAAAACTGGAGGCTAACCGAGATGAATCTAGTACTCATGGGCTTACCGGGTGCTGGGAAAGGGACTCAAGCGGCTAAAATCGTAGAAGAGTACCAAATCCCTCACATTTCGACAGGCGACATGTTTCGTGCGGCAATCAAAGGCGGAACGCCACTCGGTAAAGAAGCCAAGTCATTCATGGATAAAGGCGAACTCGTACCGGACGAGGTAACAATCGGAATCGTACGTGAACGTCTTAGTCAAGATGACACACAAAAAGGTTTCTTACTCGATGGATTCCCGCGTACTGTTGCTCAAGCAGAGGCACTCGAAAGTTTGCTTAAAGATTTGGGGAAACAGATTGACCACGTCGTCAACATCGATGTGGATGCGGAAATTCTCGTCCCACGCTTGACAGGTCGTTGGATCTGCCCAACGTGTGGTGCGACATATCACGTGATCTTCAACCCACCAAAAGTGGAAGGCATCTGTGATGTGGATGGGTCGGCGCTCATGCAACGTGAAGACGATAAAGAGGAAACGGTTCGCCGTCGCCTTGACGTCAACATCGAGCAATCGAAACCACTCATTGACTTTTACGCTGAAAAAGGGTATCTTCGTACATTGGATGGAGATCGTCCAATCGATGTCGTATATGCCGATGTCAAAGCATTACTCGGTGATACTGAATGATCATCACGAAGACGCCTCGTGAAATTGCGATTATGCGTGAGGCTGGGCAAATTGTTGCTCGAACGCACCAGGTGCTCAAACAGCACATTAAACCAGGAATCACGACGCTTGAGCTCGACCGGATTGCGGAAGATTACATTCGCAGCCAAGGTGCGACGCCATCGTTCAAAGGCTATAACGGTTTTACCGGTAGTGTTTGCGCTTCGGTGAACGAAGAGCTTGTTCATGGCATTCCAGGAAAACGGGTATTGAAGGATGGAGATATTATCTCAATCGACATCGGTGCCTACTATAATGGATACCATGGAGATTCCGCTTGGACTTATCCAGTGGGAACAATCTCAGAAGAGACACAGCGGCTACTTGACGTAACCGAAGAAAGTCTGTATAAAGGATTGGAGCACGCCAAGGCTGGAGGGCGATTGACAGATATTTCGCATGCGATTCAAGCATATGTTGAATCACATGACTTTTCTGTCGTCCGCGAATACGTCGGTCATGGTGTTGGACAAAATTTGCATGAAGAACCGCAAATTCCACACTATGGTCCACCGGGGAAAGGGCCGCGCCTGAAGACTGGGATGACGTTAGCCATTGAACCAATGGTTAATGCTGGTCAACGCTATGTTCGAACACTGGCTGATAACTGGACAGTTGTCACCGTGGACGGTAGCATGTGCGCCCACTTTGAGCACACCATCGCCATCACAGACGATGGATACGAGATTTTAACGAAACTCGATTCCGGTGAATGAGGCTCTATTGTTTCATACTGATCCGTTCTGGATCCTTCTCTCACAGTAGATGGCAATAGATCGTCTGTGCTCCTAAAGATTTTCATATAGAAAGGGGAATAAATGATGGCGAAACAAGATGTCATTGAAGTGGAAGGCACTGTTGTCGAACCACTTCCGAACGCAATGTTTAAAGTGGAGTTAGAAAACGGCCACACGGTGCTCGCGCACGTCTCAGGGAAAATTCGGATGCACTACATTCGGATCCTTCCAGGTGACCGCGTAACTGTTGAGTTGTCTCCATACGACTTGACTCGCGGGCGGATTACGTACCGTTATAAGTAACTCCGATTTTTCCAGGAGGAGGGTATACTCATGAAAGTAAGACCGTCGGTAAAACCGATTTGCGAAAAATGTAAAGTTATTCGCCGTAAGGGTAAAGTAATGGTAATTTGCGAAAACCCGAAACACAAACAAAAACAAGGTTAATTTCAGAGGAGGTGCACACATGGCACGTATTGCTGGTGTAGATATTCCACGCGAAAAACGTATCGTTATTTCGCTCACATACATCTATGGTATTGGTAAAACAAAAGCACAAGAAATTTTGAAGGCTGCTAACGTATCTGAAGAGACACGCACACGCGACCTTACTGAAGATGAACTCAACCGTATCCGTGAAGCAATTGACGGAATCAAAGTTGAAGGTGACCTTCGTCGTGAAGTTTCACTTAACATCAAACGTTTGATCGAGATCGGCGCATACCGCGGTATCCGTCATCGCCGTAGTCTCCCTGTTCGCGGTCAAAACACGAAGAACAACTCGCGTACTCGTAAAGGCCCACGCCGTACAGTAGCGAACAAGAAGAAGTAAAGGAGGGAATTGAACAATGGCGAAACGTAAGCAAAACGTACGTTCTAAACGTAAAGTTAAAAAACATGTTGAAGTCGGTGTGGTACACATCCGTTCTACATTCAACAACACAATCATCACAATCACTGATACGCAAGGTAACGCGATCTCATGGGCTACTTCTGGTAACCTCGGATTTAAAGGATCACGTAAATCGACTCCGTTCGCAGCGCAAATGGCTGCTGAAACTGCAGCGAAAGTTGCAATGGACAACGGTATGCGTACAGTAGAAGTTAACGTTAAAGGTCCTGGTGCTGGACGTGAAGCGGCTATCCGTGCGCTCCAAGCTACTGGTCTCGAAGTTACTGCAATCCGTGACGTAACTCCAGTTCCGCACAACGGTTGCCGCCCTCCAAAACGTCGCCGCGTATAATCGCTTGAGCGTGTGAGGGGTTTACCTAGCACGACAGCTTATACTTTAGCAGCTCAAACTGCACGGCAGGATATACTCAAGGAGGGGTTCAGATGATCGAGATTGAAAAACCAAAGATCGAAACGGTCGAAATCAGCGAGGACGCTACGTTTGGTAAATTCGTAGTAGAACCGCTTGAACGTGGATATGGCACTACTCTCGGTAACTCACTACGTCGAATTCTATTGTCATCGCTCCCAGGTGCAGCGGTAACAGCGGTTCAAATCGATGGCGTGCTTCACGAGTTCTCTACGATTGACGGTGTTGTCGAAGACGTCACTCAAATCGTACTCAACCTCAAGAAGTTGGCACTCAAAGTGTACTCGGAAGAAGAGAAAACGCTTGAGATTAACGTTTCAAGTGCCGGTGCTGTCACTGCGGCAGACATTACCCATGATAGCGACGTTGAAATCTTGAATCCTGAGCTCCACATCGCGACTCTCGCTGACAATGCGACGCTTCGCATGCGTTTGACTGCTCGCCGTGGTCGTGGTTACGTCCAGGCAGAAGATAACAAACGTGATGATATGCCGATTGGGGTCATTCCAATCGATTCGATCTATACACCGATTCAACGCGTGAACTACGAAGTAGATAAAACACGTGTCGGTCAAGACGCTAGCTTCGATAAGCTTTTGTTAGACGTGTGGACAGATGGTTCAATTCGTCCGGAAGAAGCTGTATCATTAGGGGCTAAAATTTTGACTGAACACTTGAACATCTTCGTTGGTTTGACAGATGAGGCTCTCAACGCAGAAATCATGGTCGAGAAAGAAGAAGACCAAAAAGAAAAAGTACTCGAAATGACGATTGAAGAACTCGATCTCTCAGTTCGTTCGTACAACTGCTTGAAGCGCGCTGGCATCAACACTGTTCAAGAACTCGCAAACAAATCAGAGGAAGAGATGATGAAAGTTCGTAACCTCGGACGTAAATCACTCGAAGAAGTTCAACACAAGTTGGACGAACTCGGTTTGGGCTTGCGTAAAGAAGACTAAGTTCAACCGAAGGAGGGAAATGTAATGGCTTATTCGAAACTTGGCCGTACAAGCTCGCAACGCAAGGCGCTTTTGCGTGATCTTGCAACTGACCTAATCATCAACGAGCGCATTCAAACAACTGAACAAAAAGCGAAAGAACTTCGCCCAGTCGTTGAAAAATTGATCACTCTTGGGAAACGTGGCGATCTTCATGCCCGTCGTCAAGTAGCTTCATTCGTTCGCAAGGAGAACGCTGGAGAAAAAGACGCAATCCAAAAATTGTTCGAAGACGTGGCACCACGCTACGCTGAACGTCAAGGTGGATACACGCGCATCATGAAAGTCGGCCCACGCCGCGGTGATGGTGCAGAAGTTGTAATCATCGAACTCGTCTAATTCATTAGGCAGTCAACAGGGCATGCGGTGACGTATTGCCCTGTTTCCACATCAGAAAGGAGTCGACCCATGGAATCACAAATTATGGTACGGGATGTCGTATTTCATTACCCTGGACAGTCTGAGCCGGCGCTTAACGGCCTATCGCTCGATGTATATAAAGGGGAATGGCTTGCGATTGTCGGCCATAATGGTTCTGGCAAGTCGACACTGACGAAGTTGTGGAACGGACTTCTCATTCCTGAACAGGGGGAAGTTCGCGTCGAGACACTCGATCCGTCGAACGCCGCAGACGTGTGGGACGTTCGAACGCGAATCGGGGTCGTCTTTCAAAATCCCGACAATCAATTTGTCGGGGCGACCGTGCGCGATGATGTGGCATTTTCTCTCGAAAACATGGGACTTCCACGTCAAGAAATGGTTCGTCGAATTGATGACAGTCTAGCGCGCGTTGGATTATCGGAACTAGCGGACCGTGAACCGCATCAGTTATCCGGTGGACAAAAGCAGCGCGTTGCGATAGCTGCGGCTCTCGCAATGCGCCCGCGTGTCCTCGTGCTCGATGAAGCGACCTCCATGCTCGACCCGATTGGGCGACAAGAGGTATTACAAACGGTACGACAGCTCGTCTCGGAAGGGATGACCGTTGTCGCCATTACACACGAGCTCGACGAAGTGTTGTTTGCCGACCGTATCATTGCATTGTCGAAAGGCAAGATTGCGATGACCGGCACACCTGAAGACGTGTTTCAACATCCTGATACGCTTCGTGACATTCAACTAGATGTCCCGTTTATCGTTCGGATGCAACTCGAACTGAAGGCACGTGGCATTCCACTCGATCGTCTGATGCTACAACATTCGGAGTTGGTGAACCATCTATGCCGATACGCATTGAAGAAGTAACATATCAATACCAAATGAATACTCCGTTTGAACGAACCGCGCTGCGCGATGTGAATGTAACCATTCCGTCGGGAGCGCTTGTTGCGTTTCTTGGGCATACAGGCTCAGGGAAATCGACACTCGTTCAACATATGAACGGCTTATTGCGCCCGACTGACGGACGTGTGGTGGTCGATGATATCACTGTCACCCCGATTCGGACGCGTCGTGACAAGAAACAGAATCTTTTACCGCTTCGGCGTCGCGTTGGGCTCGTCTTTCAATATCCAGAGCACCAATTGTTTGAAGAGACGGTCGAACGCGACGTCATGTTCGGTCCGCGCAACTTTGGCGCGACAGATGCCGAAGCGAAAGAGCGAGCCCACGAGGCCCTTCGTCTTGTCGGCTTGGATGAAACGTTATGGGACCGTTCGCCGTTTGATCTCTCAGGTGGACAGATGCGCCGTGTCGCGATTGCGGGTGTTTTAGCGAGCCGGCCTGATGTGCTCATTGTCGATGAACCGACAGCGGGTCTCGACCCGATTGGGAGACGAGACATGCTCGCCTTGTTCAAACGTTTGCGAGAAGAGTTGAACCTTACGTTGATTCTTGTCTCGCATGACATGGATGATGTACTCGCCTATGCGGAGCGCGTCATCGTGATGGAGCGTGGTCAGGTGGCGTTTGATGGGGATCCGTTTGAATTGTTCCAAGACGAGGCTCTGGTACGACGTCTCCAGCTCGACATCCCGCACGTCTTACGATTCGCGCGTGACATGGCACCGGTTCTTGGAGAAACGTCCATTCCGCTCGTACGAACCGAGAGCGAGCTGGCGGATTGGGTGGCGGAACGGCTGAAAGGGGGAGCGACATGATTATCGGTCAATATATACCGGGGCATTCGTGGCTTCATTCCCTTGATGCGCGTGCCAAGACGCTCTTCATTTTAGGGTTCATCCCGGTTGTTTTTTTAGCTGACAACGTATGGACGAATTTGTTTTTACTCGCGTTCACGTTGTTTGCGGTCAAACTGTCACAGTTATCGTGGCGTTATTTATGGAACGGTCTTCGCATGATCTTATTTTTGATCGTCTTCACGTTGATCTTACAACTGTTATTCAATCGAGACGGCACACTTCTATTCGAATTAGGACCGATTGCGATTTATTCGGAAGGAATTCGAATGGGGCTAATTGTCTCGCTTCGCTTCTTTTATCTCGTCATGTTGACGACACTCGTGACGTTGACGACGACACCGATGGAATTGACCGATTCGATTGAAGCGGGGCTACGACCATTCGAACGGATTCGTGTGCCGGCCCATGAGATTGCGTTGATGCTCTCCATCTCACTTCGTTTCCTACCGACGCTTGCGGACGAGACGGACCGGATCATGAAAGCCCAGCAGGCGCGTGGGGTCGATTTGATGAGTGGACCTTGGAAATCCCGCCTAAAAGGGGTCATCCCTCTTTTGATTCCATTGTTCATCTCCGCGTTTAAGCGTGCTGAAGACCTCGCTACGGCCATGGAGGCCCGCGGCTACCGTGGGGGAGAAGGGCGAACGAGGTTGCGTGAGATGGAGTGGCAAACGCGAGACACAGCCGTATTGCTCATTTTTGTCGCGTTGACGCTCATTTTGTTTGGATTGAGAGGGATTGGATGAGACGAATTAAACTGATTGTCGCCTATGACGGGACACATTATGCGGGATATCAGGTACAACCGAATGGCAATACCATTCAAGCGGAGATTGAATCCGTTTTGGCACGTATGCATCGTCATCCAGTGAAAATCGTCGCCTCAGGTCGTACAGACGCTCGCGTCCATGCGTTAGGGCAGGTGATTCACTTTGATACGTCGTTAGAGATGCCTGCTGAGCGCTTCGTCAAAGCGTTAAACGCCATGCTACCAGACGATATCCTCGTTAAACAGGCGGAAGAAATAGACGATACGTTCCACGCACGTTACGGTGCGAAGCGAAAAGAGTATCGCTACCATATTCGTCAGACCGAGGATCCGTTTCGTCGGCACTATGCTGCGACCGTGACGTATAAGCTGAACCTCGATGCGATGCGTAAAGCGATGGAGCGGTTGATTGGTACCCACGACTTTACGTCGTTCTCTGTGACAAAGGCAGAAGTCGAAGATCGGGTCCGTACCATCTATGAAGCAGAAGTGCTCGAGATGGGAGACGAGATCATATTCCGGTTCGTTGGATCGGGTTTTCTATACAACCAAGTCCGCATCATGGTAGGGACGGTCATCGAGGTAGGGAGAGGAAAGTATCAGCCCGCAGATATCACACAAATGCTGGAGGCGAAGGACCGCCGCATGGCGGGGATTACGGCGCCCCCACACGGTTTGTATTTGTGGAATGTGAATTATGAAAAAGTAGATTGACATTCCCCTTATAAAATCGTATTATATTCATTGGCATTTCATTTTCAAATTTAGAGATGAACCACAATCTTAGCCCCGTAAACTAGGATTATGATAAAGCATCAAAAAATTAAGTGAACAGACATTTCTAGGAGGTATTCCACATGCGCACAACATTCATGGCTAAAGCATCTGAAGTAGAACGCAAATGGCTCCTTATCGACGCAGAAGGCAAAACACTTGGTCGTTTGACTAGTGAAGTAGCTTCACTTCTTCGCGGTAAGCACAAGCCGACTTTCACACCACACGTTGATTGCGGAGACCACGTCATCATCATCAACGCTGAGAAAATCAAATTGACTGGTAACAAATTGAATGACAAGATCTACTACCGTCATTCAGGTCATCCAGGCGGTTTGAAATCACAAACTGCAAAAGAGCTTCTCGCAAAACGTCCAGAGCGTATGCTTGAACTCGCGATCAAAGGGATGCTTCCAAAAGGATCACTCGGTCGTCAACAATTCAACAAACTCCACGTTTACGCTGGAGCTGAACACAAGCACGAAGCACAAAAACCAGAAGTTTACGAACTTCGCGGTTAATCGAGACACAGGGAGGAACTAAACGATGGCAGATGTACGTTACTACGGAACAGGCCGCCGCAAACACTCGGTGGCTCGCGTTCACCTCGTTGCAGGTGACGGTAAAGTTGTTGTAAATGGCCGCGATATCTCAGAATACTTCGGTCATGAGACTTTGATCATGATGGCTAAATCACCACTCGTATTGACTGAAACAGAAGGTAAATACGATGTAATCGTTAACGTTAACGGTGGTGGATACACTGGACAAGCTGGAGCAATTCGCCACGGCGTATCACGTGCGCTTCTTCAAGCGGACCCAGAATTCCGTCCAAGCCTCAAAGAAAAAGGCTTCTTAACTCGTGACGCTCGTATGAAAGAACGTAAAAAATACGGTCTTAAAGCAGCACGTCGCGCACCACAATTCTCGAAGCGTTAATCTTCGCGATGTGGTTCGAACTCTCCATCCTTTCGGGTGGAGAGTTTTTTGTTTGAAATAGTCGATTCCGAACCCGTCAAGAAAACGCTTTTTTTGATATACTGATATCGAAACAGTTAGAAGGGGGAAGCAATATGCTTACAGTAGAGCAAGTACGCGAGGAATTGGCGGGGCTTGTTGATCCGACGATCAACCGAACGCTTGGAGATACAGCAGGGGTAAAAGACATCCGAATCAAAGAAGACTATGTCAGTGTAAAAGTGGCACTCGGTCAAACTGGGAGCGGGGAACAGCTTCAGTTACAACAAGAAATCGTCACGTTGCTCAAGGGGAAAGGCTTTAAGACGGTCGGGCTTCGCTTTGAGGCATTGAACGACGAAAGTTTGAAGGAAGCGACAAAACCGGCGATCCTTCGTGAAAACTCAGGGACGACGTTTATCGCCATCGCTTCTGGTAAGGGTGGCGTAGGAAAATCAACAGTATCCGTCAACTTGGCTGTCGCGCTTGCGCGAGCGGGTAAAAAGGTCGGGTTGATCGATGCGGATATTTACGGCTTCAGTGTTCCAGATATGCTCGGCATTGAGGAACGACCGGTTGTTCGCGGCGAGAAGATCATTCCAGTGGAGCGGTTTGGCGTGAAAGTCATCTCGATGGGATTCTTCGTGGAAGACAATGCGCCGGTCATCTGGCGTGGACCGATGCTCGGGAAGATGTTAAATAACTTCTTCAATGACGTCGAGTGGGGCGATCTTGACTATCTGTTGCTCGACTTACCGCCAGGAACAGGAGATGTCGCGCTCGATATTCATTCCATGCTCCCATCATGTCAGGAATTGATTGTCACGACACCTCATGCGACAGCGGCATTCGTTGCGGCACGTGCTGGAGCGATGGCAATCAAAACGAACCATAAAGTGTTGGGAATCATCGAGAACATGGCCTACTTCGAAAGTAAGGTAACGGGCGAGAAGGAATACGTATTCGGATACGGCGGTGGAGAAAAGCTATCAGAAGCACTGAAGAGTAAGCTTCTTGCTCAAATCCCGCTCGGCCAACCGTACGACAATGAAGAGGACTTTGCACCTTCTGTCTATCGGGATGGACATCCGTTCGAGCATACGTATGATGAGTTGGCGCAAGCAGTCATTAAACAAATAGAAGGGTGAATCGGTGAGAGATGAAAGTACAAGGTTTTTTACGTTTGTTTTGGACAACGCTCGTATTCGGGACGTTGTTCGGGTTCCTAATGAATTTATTGGCGAACCCGGGTTATTTGGTCAGTCAGTCCTGGGAGGCAATTGTC
>NZ_CP073755.1:2422500-2425000 GCF_018255795.1 Exiguobacterium sp. PFWT01
ACCATAGACTAGATCAAAGCCTCGACCGATTAGTATCATTCAGCTCCACGTGTCGCCACGCTTCCACCCATGACCTATCTACCTCATCGTCTCTGAGGGGTCTTTCTTGATTGCTCAAAGGGAAATCTCATCTCGGAGGGGGCTTCATGCTTAGATGCTTTCAGCACTTATCCCGTCCGCACGTAGCTACCCAGCGGTGCTCCTGGCGGAACAACTGGTACACCAGCGGTGCGTCCATCCCGGTCCTCTCGTACTAAGGACAGCTCTCCTCAAATTTCCTACGCCCACGACGGATAGGGACCGAACTGTCTCACGACGTTCTGAACCCAGCTCGCGTACCGCTTTAATGGGCGAACAGCCCAACCCTTGGGACCTACTCCAGCCCCAGGATGCGATGAGCCGACATCGAGGTGCCAAACCTCCCCGTCGATGTGGACTCTTGGGGGAGATCAGCCTGTTATCCCCAGGGTAGCTTTTATCCGTTGAGCGATGGCCCTTCCATGCGGAACCACCGGATCACTAAGCCCGACTTTCGTCCCTGCTCGACTTGTAGGTCTCGCAGTCAAGCTCCCTTCTGCCTTTGCACTCTTCGAATGATTTCCAACCATTCTGAGGGAACCTTTGGGCGCCTCCGTTACTGTTTAGGAGGCGACCGCCCCAGTCAAACTACCCGCCTGACACGGTCCTCCAGCCGGATCACGGCTGCGAGTTAGAGACTCTATACGCAAAGGGTGGTATCCCAAGGGTGTCTCCACCGAAGCTGGCGCTCCGGCTTCACAAACTCCCACCTATCCTGTACATCGCGTACAAAGCCTCAATATCAGGCTGTAGTAAAGCTCCATGGGGTCTTTCCGTCCTGTCGCGGGTAACCTGCATCTTCACAGGTACTATGATTTCACCGGGTCTCTCGTTGAGACAGTGCCCAAATCGTTACGCCTTTCGTGCGGGTCGGAACTTACCCGACAAGGAATTTCGCTACCTTAGGACCGTTATAGTTACGGCCGCCGTTTACTGGGGCTTCGGTTCAGTGCTTCTCTTGCGATGACACATCCCCTTAACCTTCCAGCACCGGGCAGGCGTCAGCCCCTATACTTCATCTTGCGATTTAGCAGAGACCTGTGTTTTTGCTAAACAGTCGTTTGGGCCTATTCACTGCGGCTTATGTTTCCATAAGCGTCCCTTCTCCCGAAGTTACGGGACCATTTTGCCGAGTTCCTTAACGAGAGTTATCCCGCGCGTCTTAGAATTCTCATCTCGCCTACCTGTGTCGGTTTGCGGTACTGGCGCCGACCTCCTCACTAGAGGCTTTTCTTGGCAGCGTGAAATCCGGTGCTTCGCCCTACGGGCTCCACGTCACAGCTCAACCTTGTATGCCGGGCGGATTTGCCAACCCGACGGCCTCGCTGCTTGTCCGTGCACTTCCAGTCGCACGGTCACCTTATCCTTCTGCGTCCCCCCATCGTTCAAACGGTGGTACGGCGGTACAGGAATATCGACCTGTTGTCCATCGCCTACGCCTTTCGGCCTCGGCTTAGGTCCAGACTAACCCTGAGCGGACGAGCCTTCCTCAGGAAACCTTAGGCTTTCGACGGAGGGGATTCTCACCCCTCTTTTCGCTACTCACACCGGCATTCTCACTTCCAAGCGCTCCACGGCTCCTCACGATACCGCTTCACTGCTGCTTGGAACGCTCTCCTACCATCCCTTACGGGATCCATAGCTTCGGTGGTATGTTTAGCCCCGTTACATTTTCGGCGCGGCGCCACTCGACTAGTGAGCTATTACGCACTCTTTGAATGGTGGCTGCTTCTAAGCCAACATCCTAGTTGTCTGTGCAGCGCCACATCCTTTTCCACTTAACATACACTTGGGGACCTTAGCTGATGGTCTGGGCTGTTTCCCTCTCGACTACGGATCTTATCACTCGCAGTCTGACTCCCGAGTACAAGTTGCTGGCATTCGGAGTTTGACTGAATTCGGTAACCCTGTGGGGGCCCCTAGTCCAATCAGTGCTCTACCTCCAGAACTCTTCACCTCGAGGCTAGCCCTAAAGCTATTTCGGAGAGAACCAGCTATCTCCAGGTTCGATTGGCATTTCACCGCTACCCACACCTCATCCCCGCACTTTTCAACGTGCGTGGGTTCGGACCTCCAGTCAGTGTTACCTGACCTTCATCCTGGACATGGGTAGATCACCTGGTTTCGGGTCTACGACGACGGACTGATGCGCCCTGTTCAGACTCGCTTTCGCTGCGGCTCCGCCTCATCGGCTTAACCTCGCCCGCCATCGTAACTCGCCGGTTCATTCTACAAAAGGCACGCCATCACCCGTGAACGGGCTCTGACTACTTGTAGGCATACGGTTTCAGGATCTCTTTCACTCCCCTTCCGGGGTGCTTTTCACCTTTCCCTCACGGTACTGGTTCACTATCGGTCACTAGGAAGTATTTAGCCTTGGGAGATGGTCCTCCCGGATTCCGACGGGGTTTCACGTGTCCCG